>CADECN010000055.1 GCA_902825785.1 uncultured Hyphomicrobium sp.
TTTAAGTCCCGCGTGATGCATCCTTGGAACCGGATGCATCACCGTCGCGCCGCTTGCCGTCACCCTTCGCCGCATCGAAGCGCTGGCTGTGCGGTACGGCTTCCGGCTCGATGACACCGCCCGATTCCCGCGCCGCCGTCTCGATCACCTTGCCGTCAACGGCAGAACCATTGGCGTAAGGTTTTCCGTTGGCGCGACGCGTGTCGCCGCGTCCGGCACCGGCGCCGCTCATCAGAAGGTGGCAGAGCCGCGACAGCGTTTCACGCAGCGCGTGACGATGCACGACCATGTCGACCATGCCATGCTGCAAAAGGTACTCGGCGCGCTGGAAGCCGTCCGGCAACTGCTCGCGGATGGTCTGCTGAATGACGCGCGGACCGGCAAAGCAGATGAGCGCGCCAGGCTCCGCGATATGGATGTCACCGAGCATCGCATACGACGCCGTGACGCCACCCGTGGTCGGGTCGGTCAGCACCACGATATACGGAAGACGCGCCTCGCGCAGACGCTGCACGGCAATCGTGGTGCGCGGCATCTGCATCAAGGACAGGATGCCTTCCTGCATGCGCGCGCCGCCCGATGCAGCAAAGAGAATGAAAGGCGTCTTCAGTTCGTGCGCACGCATCATGCCGGCAATGAGCGCTTCGCCCGCCGCCATGCCGAGCGAACCCGCCATGAAGCGAAAATCCTGTACGGCCGAAACGACCTGCTGACCCTCGAGCGTGCCTTCGCCCACCAGCACGGCATCTTCGAGCTTTGTGTCGGACTTCGCGTCGCGCAGCCGGTCCGTGTACTTGCGGCCGTCACGGAACTTGAGCGGGTCCTGCTGAACGCTCGGAACCGGCACCGTGCGGTATTCGCCGCCGTCGAACAGATGCGCAAGCCGCTGCTGCGAACTCATGCGCATGTGATAATCGGACCCCGGCACAACGAACTGGTTGGCTTCGAGGTCCTTATAGAAAACCATCTGCCCGGTTTCCGGGCACTTGACCCAGAGGTTGTCCGGAACGTCGCGCTTGGCCGGCGACAGCAACCCGCTGATCTTCGGGCGTACGACGTTATTGATCCAGTTCACTCGGGCTTGCTCCTCGAAGGCCGCCGCAATGGCGTGCCGCGACTGCGGCGCTGCTCCCTGCTCGGGCTCTCTCGATAGGCCGCGGAATTTAGACCCGCGGCGGCGAGGATGCTAGTACGGCAGGCATCATATGGGTGCGACCGGCGGTCTCCAACAGGCCTTTGCGTGGATATCGTTACGTTTACGTTGGTTTGAGCGCCGCGCTGAGCTCCCTAACCATCGAAAGTGCACATTCAACCGTACTCCCGTTGCCTCGTCCATCGGACGTGAGCGACTTTTCGATGGCCGCGACCAGCGCCGAACCGACCACGACGCCGTCGGCGCCAGCGGCGATTTCCCGCGCCTGGGCACCCGTCCTGACCCCAAAGCCAACGACAACCGGAAGCTGTGTCTCCCCCTTGATCCTTTTGACTTGGTTGTGAACATCGGTCACGACGGGGGCCGCGGCGCCGGTGATACCCGTGATCGACACGTAGTAAACGAAGCCGCTGGTGTTCTTTAGGACGGCAGGAAGCCGCTTGGAGTCGGTCGTCGGCGTGGCGAGCCGGATGAAATTGAGCCCAGCCGCGACCGCCGGCAGGCAGAGTTCCTCGTCCGCCTCGGGCGGCACGTCCACAACGATGAGCCCGTCGACACCGGCATCTCTCGCATCGCGCAGGAAGCGTTCGTTGCCGTATACGTAGATCGGATTGTAGTAGCCCATCAGCACGATAGGTGTCGTCGCGTCATGACTGCGGAAGGCGCGCACCATGGCGAGCGTCTTGTGCATGTCTTGGCCAGCCTTCAGCGCCCGTTGTGATGAGAGCTGAATGGCCGGACCATCGGCCATCGGGTCCGAAAACGGCATGCCGAGTTCGATGATGTCGGCGCCCGCGCTCGGCAGGCCGGCGAGAATCTTCGTGCTCGTCTCGAAATCCGGGTCCCCGGCGGAGATGAACGTGACGAGCGCCTTGCGCCCCTCATTCTTGAGGTCCGCAAAGCGTTGATCGATGCGGGTCGGCTTCGAATTCGGCATGGGTCAGATGACGTCCCTGGATCAGTCCGCCGGTCGTAGGACGCGCGGGCGACGCCGGTCAAGGGGCGCGCAGATGGCAACCGGCCTCTTGAGCGCACTGACGCCCGATCGCGCCGGTGCTATCTATTGACCCGATAAAGCGGCCGCGCTCAGCGCCGCCAGAGGATGGTCCGAGGAACTCTGGGATGTCGGAATCGGCATCGGTGAAATCCTCGATTGCGGCCCTGCCGGGCCGCGTCGGCGCTGCGTTGGACTTCCGTTATGGCGCGTTCGTCTGGGTCGGCATCCTCGGCACTGCGATCACCTTTCTCGCCGGCTTGGAAGGACTTCTCGCACTGAACGAGCGCGTGCGAACCACGATCGCCACGTGGCGCAGCTTCACACATTCGATTTGGGCGACATTGTTCGGATGGATCGGCATCAAGATTCCGCCATCGCTTTTTGCGCTGCTCAATTTTACCCTCTTCGCGCTCGTGCTCGCTCTTGGCGTGCGCATCCGGGCAAAGCACTTCGCGAACAATTTGACGCCCGAACAGCGCTCCGGAACAGACGTCAAAGCCTGGCGCATGCTCGTCGGGTTCGTGGCCGTCATCGTGCTGTCGCTCCTGAGCCTGGTCGTAGTCGTCTTTCTGGCGCAGCGCGGCATTACGATTGGCGTCAATGTCGTACTCGTGATCTGGGGCGTCTGGTCGCTCATCGTGATGATCGCGTGCTTTCTCTGGACGCACCGCTTCGACAAGCGAGCACTGCAAATTTTTCCGCTTGCGCTTATTTATTCGAGCGCCGTCTTCCTCGTACCGTTCATCAAGAGCGCGACGCCATCCTACCTCGACAGCGCGCTGTTCGTATCGTCGCTCGCGGCAATCAATCTCATATTCTCGGTGATGATGCGCATCGCACCGCCGGTTGCGCTCAGAAAGCGGCTTTCGGCGGCGATTGGTCTTGCGCTCCTCGTCGCGCTGCCGGTGCTCGTACCGATGGGCGTCGCCGAGTACCACATAACGAGCGGCACTTCGCACATGGGCAAAGGTCAGCGCGCGGAGGCCCTGGCCGAATTTCGAAAATCGATCGCGATCTATGAATATTTGGCGCGTAGCGATTCCGGCAGCGCCGACCGGCAAAGTCTCCTTGCGCTCTCCTACAGTAGTTTCGGCGACACGCTGTTGACGGACGGCCAGCGAGCCGAGGCGACCGGCTACTACCGGAAAGCTGCCGATATCGGCGAGAAGACCGTCGCCACCGATCCGGCAAACCCGCTCCACCAACGCAACCTCAGCATCTACTTACGGCAACTCGGGGACATGAAGGTCGCCGACGGCGCGCATGATGACGCGATCGACCTCTACCGCCGCTGCGTCCAAATCGCCAAACGCATCATTGAAAGCAACCCGGCCAACGCGGACGCGCAAATTGACCTCGGCTTCTACAACAGCAAGCTCGGCGATGTGCTCGCCGCCAGCGGTGACTACGCCGGCGCGGTGGAACCTTATAAGGAGGCGGTTAAGTCCGGCGAGACCCTTTGGAGCACGGATCAGACAGGGGCACATGCCAGAAATCTCGGCATTTACTACCGCCAGCTTGGCGACGCACTGGAATGGAGCGGCGCTGGAGACGATGCAGTCTTCAACTTCCGCGAGGCCGTCAAGATCGGCGAGGACATGCTGCAGCAGGGCGCGGCCGATGAAATGCTGCATGACGATCTCGACGTCTACATCAATCGGCTCGCCAATTTGCTCTACAAAAGGGGCGAGTACGCCGAGGCTGCATTGCTCTATCAAAAATCGTTCGAACTGCGCGAGGCGCTCGCCGCCGCCGAGCCGAAGACCGCCAAGCGGGCGACGCGGGCCGTCGAAGCCCTCGGAAATCTCGCCGCAACAGTCGCTGTAAACGGCGATCGCGACTTGGCCCTGTCGCACTTCAAGGCCGCGCTCGCGCGTAGCGAACGGATCGCGGAGCAAACCGCCGGCTCCGCGCCGGCCACGGCCGCGTCAAGGGCCCGCGCCGAAGCGCTGAACACAGTCGGCTGGTATGCGCTGGAATCCGCCGACTTCGAAAAGGCCCTTGCGGTCAGCGAAAGTGCGCTCTCTCTTCAGCCCGACTACGCATTGCCGATGATGAACAAAGCCTACGCGCTTTTGTATCTTGGCCGCCCCGACGATGCGGCGGCAATCTACTTGGCGGAAGCCGAGAAACCCCTTCCCGACGTCGGCAACCGCGTATGGCGCGACGTTTTCTGGGATGGCTTTGCGATTCTGCGAAGGGTTGGTCGCGAGAACCCGTCCTTCGACGAGTGGCAGCGCACGCTACAGGCGAAAAAGTAGCGACCGGAATGGCGGGCTAGATCTTCAATCCCAGATGCTTCGCCACCGTGAAAAGATCTTTGTCGCCGCGCCCGCACAGGTTCATCACCAGCAGATTGTCCTTGGGAAGCGTCGGCGCGAGCTTCATCACCTGCGCAAGCGCGTGGCTTGGTTCGAGCGCCGGAATGATGCCTTCCAGCCGCGTGCAGAATTGCAGCGCCTCGAGCGCTTCCTTGTCGGTAATCGCGACGTAACTGACGCGGCCCGTATCCTTGAGCCACGCATGTTCCGGCCCAACACCCGGATAGTCGAGGCCAGCGGAGATCGAATGACCTTCGAGAATTTGTCCGTCGCCATCCTGCAGCAGATACGTGCGGTTGCCATGCAGCACGCCTGGCGTGCCGCCCGTCATGGAGGCGGCGTGCCCGTTCTCGACATCGATGCCGTGCCCGCCCGCTTCCACCCCGTAAATCGCAACATCCTTGTCGTCGAGGAACGGATGAAAGAGGCCGATCGCGTTTGATCCGCCCCCGATGCAGGCAACCAGCGTATCGGGAAGACGACCCTCGGCCTCCGTCATCTGCGTGCGCACTTCCTTGCCGATGATGGACTGCAGGTCACGCACCATAGCCGGATAGGGATGCGGACCAGCGGCGGTTCCGATGAGATAGTAGGTATCGCGCACGTTGGTGACCCAATCACGCAGCGCTTCGTTCATCGCGTCTTTCAGCGTACCGGCGCCGGCCGTAACGGGATTGAGCTTTGCTCCGAGCAGCTTCATACGCGCGACGTTCGGCGCCTGACGCTCAACATCCGTCGCACCCATGTAGATTTCGCACGGCATGCCGTACTTGGCGCACACTGTCGCTACGGCGACGCCGTGCTGGCCAGCACCGGTTTCCGCGATGATGCGCGTCTTTCCCATGCGGCGCGCAAGCAGGATCTGACCCAGGCAGTTGTTGATCTTGTGCGAGCCGGTGTGATTGAGCTCGTCGCGTTTGAAGTAGATCTTTGCGCCGCCAAGCTCGTTCGTCATGCGCTCGGCGAAGTAGAGCGGGCTCGGCCGGCCCGAGTAATGTTTGTTGAGGTAATCGATCTCGGCCTGAAACGACGGGTCGGCCTTGGCGGCATCGTATGCCCGCTCCAGGTCGAGGATGAGCGGCATCAAAGTTTCGGCGACGAACCGGCCCCCGAACATGCCGAAGAAGCCCTTGTCATCCGGACCCGTTTTGAAGCTGTTGAGCTTTGCCTCCGCGCCCTTCTTGGTTTTGGTCGCCATATTCGTTCCGTTCTGCGCTTGTGCCGTGCGCTGACAATACCGTTGCGTCAGGCCTGATTAGCCGTCTTTACCGCCGCAAGGAAGCGGCGGATGAGCTCGGCGTCCTTTTCGCCGGGCGCGCGCTCAACACCTGAGGAAACGTCGACCGCTTGCGCCCGCGTGCGACGGATTGCATCCGCCACCGTCTCGGGCGTGAGCCCACCGGCCAGCATGAAGGCACCCGGCTCTGGCGCGCCTTCGAGCGCCTGCCAATCGAATGCGACCCCGTGCCCGCCCGCCCGCGCAGCACCCTTCGGTGCCTTAGCGTCGAAAAGGATCATGTCAGCGATGCCCAGATAACGGTGCGCGGCGCGCACGTCGTCGATGTTCGCGACCGCCACGGCTTTGATTACGGGCAGACCGAAACGCTTTTTCACGTCGGCAACGCGTTGCGGCGTTTCCTTGCCGTGCAGCTGCAGCATGTCGGGGCGCACGCGCTTTGAAATTTCCGCGATCAGCGCATCGTCGGCGTCGACGGTGAGCGCCACGACTTCGATTTTTCCACGCGCCAAAGCCGCGAGGCATTCGGCGGTGTCAAAGTCGACGTTGCGCGGGCTATTGGCCGCAAACACCATGCCGACGTAGCGCGCGCCCCCCGCAATCGCCGCATCGAGCGCGTCCTGCGTTTTTATCCCGCAGATTTTTGCTTGC
Organism: uncultured Hyphomicrobium sp.; assembly: GCA_902825785.1. Taxonomy (GTDB): domain Bacteria; phylum Pseudomonadota; class Alphaproteobacteria; order Rhizobiales; family Hyphomicrobiaceae; genus Hyphomicrobium_B. Next base: position 6,360 of record CADECN010000055.1, read on the forward strand.
GTTGTCATGATCGTTCAGCCGCGATCAGCTTGCGGGTTTTCCGGCGAGCCGCCGCTTCTGCCAACGCTTGAGCGCGATGAAAGCCCAAATTGCGCCCAAAGTTCCAAGCGGCCAGGAGCCCTGCGCAAAACCGTAGATGGAGCCCAAAAGGCATGCGATTGCAAAGCCCAACACGCACCAGTGCGATACGTCCTCGAAGGCGTAGAACAGCAACATCAGACCGACCGCGAAAAGGCCGAAAAGCGACAAAGCGTCGATGATCATTCCGGCCCCTGCGATCCTCAGCGGCCGGCGATCGCGAGCTTGGTAGCGCCGCTCGAAACCGTCTCGTCGCGCTCACGCGTGAGGCGATCGGCTTCCGCCTGCCAGCGCCCCGCGCGCTGGCTTTGCGTGCGTGCCGTGCGACGCCATCGGCTTTGACCGAGCCACGTCGCCATGCCGCCCAGGATGACGCCGACGATAAGCGCCCCGAGCAGGTAGATGTAGAAAGGCAGTTCTACGGCGAGCGCCGGCGATTCAGGCCGAAACGGATCGAGCGCCAGCTGCACGGGCTGCCGGTTCGAAACCGCGATCGCAATGAGAATGATGCCGAGCGGAAACGCGATCAGCAGGGAAAGAATTCGTCTCAGCATGACGCTACCTCACACGATCGTGCCGCGACGCCAAGTCCGCGGCTTTTTCAGTGCCGGCTATCGCCGCCGCTGCCGTTCTTGTTTAGCCGATCGCGCAGCTCTTTGCCGGTCTTGAAGAACGGCACGAACTTCTCGGCCACAGAAACGGTTGTGCCGGTGCGCGGGTTGCGACCCTGCCGCGACGCACGGTGTTTTACCGTGAAAGCGCCGAACCCTCTGAGTTCGACGCGGTCGCCACGGGCCAGCGCATCCACGATTTCATCGAAGATAATGTTGACGATGCGCTCAACGTCGCGGTGATAAAGATGCGGATTTGCCGTCGCAATCCGCTGTACCAGCTCCGACTTGATCACGTTTTGCTCCCCAGCCTGCGATCAATTGTCTTTATTTTTCAGCAGGGTGCCAAACTGACAAGAGACCGTCAAGACCAAGAGTTGAAATTGAACGGTCGCGCAGAAACGCTTCTGCGACTTCACCGGCACCCGCCCCGAACAGCCAACCGACCGTTCGCGAGGTAAATCCGCCGATTCCATATCCGCCGCCGGTTTCGGGTTTCCAATCAATGACTTCGGCATCGCTGGCGACGTTTTTTACATCTTTCAGCCATTTCACCGCTTCGTCCTCGCCGCCGATCTGATCAACCAGTTTAGCTTCGAGAGCTTCGCGGCCGGAGAAGATACGACCATCGGCCAATCCCGGGACATCGGCGACCTTGATACCCCGCCGGCTCTCGACTAGGCCGATGAACCATTTGAAGCCGTCATTCACCATGTTCTCGGTGACCTTGCGGCCAGCTTCGTCCAACACTTCGAACGGCGATGGCGATGCCTTGAGCGGACCGCTTTTCACTTCGTTGACCTTCACGCCCAGCTTGTTGAGCAGTTCGACGAATTCCGGCCACTGCACGATGACGCCGACCGAACCGGTGATCGTGTTGCCGCGCGCGACGATATGATCGGTGCCGAGCCCGACGATATATCCAGCCGATGCCGCGAGCGTTCCAAACTGCGCGACAATCGGCTTTTTCTTGGCGATTTCGCGCAGGCTTTCGTAGATCGCTTCGCCGCCCGTCGTGGTGCCGCCCGGACTGTTGACAAACAGCAGCACGCCCGAGACGTGGTCGGAGTCCGCGATCTTCTTCAGCATCTTGAGCTGATCGCGATCTTCCGTAATCGTCCCTTCGATGACGACGCGTGCGATCTGCTTCTTTCCGGAGATCGAGGCAAGCTGGTCGCCTTTGAGCGTGAAAGCGCCAATCGCGAGCGCGACGGCGGCGATACCCAAAGCGCGCCAGAGTGATACGGAACGGCGCATCCGCCGACGGTCCAGGACTGTTTCAGTTTCGATCATTGGCGCGCCTCACTGAGACGGCGGCCGGCAGATATGCGCCGACCAGCGTTGATTTCCAAGTTCTACGCGAAAGGTTAGGCAAGGTTCGGGCCGTCGGCAATGCCGTGGCGCTTGAAAGACCAGCGCGCGGCAGTTGCCCGCCGCGCGCCAGAAATTTACCAACTAAGGCAAGGGCGATCTTCAGCCCTCGTCGTCCGACGTCTCGCGCTTCTTGATTGCGGCCTTGAAGATGTCGCCGAGCGACGCGCCCGAGTCGGACGAGCCGTATTGAGCAACGGCCTGCTTCTCCTCGGCAAGTTCGAGCGCCTTGATCGACACCACCATGCGGCGCGCCGCCTTGTCGACGGAAAGAACCGCCGCGTCGACCTTGTCGCCAACGTTGAAGCGCTCAGGGCGCTGCTCGGAGCGGTCGCGCGACAGATCCGAGCGCTTGACGAACGCCGTCAGATCGCTGTCGGCAACCTTGACCTCGATGCCGCCGTCCTGAACGGACGTGACGGTGCAAGTGACCGCATCGCCCTTCTTGAACTTCGCCATCGCATCGACCGGGTCGCCCGAGAGCTGCTTGATTCCGAGCGAGATGCGTTCCTTCGCGCCGTCGACGTCAAGAACGACCGCTTTGACGTTGTCGCCCTTCTTGTAATCCTTGATCGCTTCGTCGCCCGGCTTCTGCCAGTCGAGATCGGACAGGTGCACCATGCCGTCGATGCCCTGATCGAGCCCGATGAACAGACCAAACTCGGTGATGTTGCGGATCGGACCTTCGACGAGAGCACCCTTCGGATGCTGGGCCAGGAACGCATCCCAGGGATTGTCCTGGGTCTGCTTGAGGCCAAGCGAGATGCGACGCTTCTGCGGATCGACCTCGAGCACCTGCACTTCGACCTGCTGGCTGGTCGAGACGATCTTGCCCGGGTGAGTGTTCTTCTTCGTCCAGCTCATTTCCGAGACGTGGATGAGGCCTTCGACACCCGGCTCCAGTTCGACGAACGCGCCGTAATCGGCGATGTTCGTGACCGTGCCCTTGATCTTGGCGCCGACCGGATACTTCTCGGCGATCGACGACCACGGATCGGACTGCAGCTGCTTCATGCCGAGGCTGATGCGCTGCGTCTCCGGGTTGATGCGGATGATCTGCACCTTGACCGTATCGCCGACGTTCAGGATCTCGGACGGATGGTTGACGCGACGCCACGCCATGTCGGTGACATGCAGCAGGCCGTCGATGCCGCCCAAGTCGATGAACGCGCCGTAGTCGGTGATGTTCTTGACGAGGCCGTCAATGACCTGGCCCTCGGCGAGGCGGGCGACGATCTCGGTACGCTGCTCGGCGCGGCTCTCTTCCAGAACGGAACGACGCGACACGACGATGTTGCCGCGCCGGCGGTCCATCTTCAGGATCTGGAACGGCTGCTGTTGGTGCATGAGTGGGCCAACGTCGCGCACCGGACGGATATCGACCTGCGAACCCGGAAGGAACGCCACCGCGCCGTCGAGGTCGACGGTGAAGCCGCCCTTGACCTTGTTAAAGATCACGCCGGTGACCTTCTCGCCCTTCTCATGCAGGCGTTCCAGGCGCGTCCAGCTTTCCTCGCGTCGCGCCTTGTCGCGCGACAGCACCGCTTCACCGAGCGCGTTCTCGACGCGCTCCAGGTAAACTTCAACCGTGTCGCCAACCTTGAGATCGCTCTTGCCGCCGAGACTGAACTCTTTCAGCGCCACGCGCCCTTCCATCTTGAGGCCGACGTCGATGATGGCCATGTCCTTCTCGATGCCAACCACCTTGCCTTTGACGACGGACCCTTCAAAAAGGTCGTCTTTCGCAAGGCTGTCTGCGAGCAGGGCGGCGAACTCGTCGCGGCTGAGCTTCATCTCGTGGCTAACGTCTGCGGTCATGCGTGCTCCTTAAAAAGGTTTTCCGCCCACATGCTCAGGGCGCGGGCGTATTGGGTTCATTGGCGATGAAGCTTGCCGGCCCTCTTCGTGCGAACGCACCAAGCCCGAGCTAGCGAAGCCCAAAATTTCAGAATTGGAGATGCTGCCGTGATGGGCTCATATGCCCTGCCGGTATAAATTCGGGCCCGTCTCGGGTCCCAACCGGCCGATCTTCCTCTTGATCAATCCGACGGCGGCGTCGATGGCGGCTTAGTACCCGAGACGCCCTGCCGGCGCAAGTGCCTAGGGCACGGGCCCTCTGCCGGCACCCAGACGACCTAAAGCAGCTGAGGTATCCTGCGGTTGACAGGAAATGGCGGAAATATCTTGGCCATCGGCCTTGAAAGTTACCTCGACCGACTTTGCGGCCGCCAAACCGTTGAGCGCGCCTGGGAAGGCGTCACCGATGCTGCGCTCGTCGTCGCCGCGGATTTCGTATTCCTTGGCGACCTTGCCGTCGACTTTGACGGCGATCGACGCCGCCATGCCGATGCCGGCACGGACGAACCCTGACGTACCTGTAGGAGCACACGTCGCCGTTCGGCCGGATTCTGAGGAAGGCGTCATACTCAACAAGCAGCGAACCGGTCGCGGACGCCGTCTCGGATCGGTTCGCCGGAGGCGAGACTAACCTTGCTTCGTTGCGCCGCGTCTCCCCGAGACCTGCCAAGCACACGGCGGTACCGGACTTATTGGCGCCGCCACGGATTAGCGCCCCTCGCCGCCCTTGGTGTATGCCACATCGATGGCGATGATGTCGCCGCGCATCCGAACGCAGTCGTTGCCGGTGCTGAGCTTCTCCGACTGACCCGGTTCGAGGGACAGGAAAGCATCGGATCCGCAGCGAAGCTTTGCCGTGACGTGCACGCGACGTGGCGAAGCGTTCGTGACCTGAATGCACTTTCCGTCCGAAGCGACCTTCGTCATGCCGCACGGCTCGCCGAGACACATCGGATCGCGCAGTTCTTCATATTCGCAAGCTTCCGTGTCCGGTTGCGCGTCGGCTTCGGCAAGATTGGCTATGTAGATCGTTCCTTGGTCCGGCAGCACCGCAAACCATTTCCAGTCGACGGAAACGGCCATGGCGGCCGGGTTGCCGCCGATCTGCTCCAACACCTGCCCGAGACTGTTCTCGACTTTGCCGCTCGCCGCGTCGGCCAAAATCAGGGCGTCGCGACCGAGCGCCAGTCTCTTGCCGTCGGGCGAGTATGAAATCGTGCGTAAAGCGCCCGCAGTCTTGTAAGCGAGCGATTTTGCGGACAGGTCCCAGACGAAGGTATCGAAGGTGTTTCCTGCGGCGATACGACGAGAGTCGGGTGAGAACGCCACCTTGCGCAGCCCGGCGTTGCCATCAGGGGGCTTCAACTCCGCGACCGCGGCACCGCTCTGAGCATCCCAGATGCGCACCGATCCATCCTCCGAAACCGACGCCAGCAGCTTGCCGTCCGCCGAAAACGCGACCGAATTGATGCGGTCGCCGTGACCGGCGCTCTCGGCAATTGGCGCACCCGTCGCGGCGTCCCAGAGCCTGACCGTCATATCCCCGCCACCCGAGGCGATGCGCCTGCCGTCAGGAGAGAACGCGACCGCCATGACGAATTTCCCATGTCCGGTCAGGGTGAGCTGCTTCGAAAAATCCGAAGCCGACCAGACCGCGACCGTGCCGTCGCCATTCGCGGTCGCTATGCGCGTGCCGTCGTTCGAGACCGCAAAACCATTCACCGATCTGTGCCCCGTCTCGATGCGCTCAAGAAGTTCGCCACGAGGAACAGAAAGTACGTCGAAGTAGCCCGCTGTCGATCCCGCAAGCACCCGCTTGCCGTCAGGCAAGAAAGCGACGGCAGTGCCACGCGGCGGCGCCGCCAATGCCGCCGACGCAGACAATAGAACGAAACCGGCAATGGTCAGCAAACGAACGAGTGAACGCATGACATGAACCCGCAGCGCGAAACGTCCGATCGTAGAGGCCGTCGAGGCGCTTCAACGAACGCGGCAAAGTTCCGCGTTCTCGTAGGTCGCCTGAGCCAGGGCCGACCAGTTACCCCAGTTGAACTCGCAAACCGCCACCGACTGATCCTTTTGCAGCGTCACGACGATGCTGGCGGCGGCCGCCTCGCCATAGAGCGTTTTGACATCGGGCTGTGGTACGAAGCTCGTGCCTCTGATTTGATAGCCCTGTTGCAGCAGGCTCTGAACCGACTGCTTTTGGTCGGCGGCGCCCGCGGGAAAGGACAGGGCAAAAAGCATCGCCGCAGCGGCGATAGAAATTTGACGCATGGAAACCACCCGATAAGAAAACCAAGTCCGCGAATTTCAGTCGGACAACAAAGGTATTGACGGCAACGGCGGACCGGAAATTTGGTCAGCCGGCAAGAAATATGACGTTGCCGCCCTACTTTACGCGAGACGGAGCACTTCGCAATCGAATCGCGCGGCAGGGGGCGACCCCGCCGCGCAAAGAGTTCAGCAATTCGCTGTAAGCTCAGAACTTCGCCCGGACGTTCACGAAGAACTGCCGGCCAGCCTCGGGGAAGCCCTCAGCAAGACTGTAGTTTTCATCAAGCAGGTTGGTGATGCCGAAAGCCGCCGACGTTGTCGTGTCGAAGGCGTACTCGGCCTGGAAGTTCACAAGCGCATAGGACCCAAGCTTGGCGTAGTTCGGCAAGCGGCTCGCATTGTTGGGCACATTACCCACGCAGCCGTCGTTGTTCTGGTTGGTCGCGCCGACAGGCAGCAGTGTCGAACGGCAACTTGTTATGAGGACGGTTCGGTCGCTGGCCAGTTCAAGACTGGGCGTCAGTGTCAATTGCCGGAACGGCTGCCAGGAGGCGTAGAGGAATGCCTTGTGCCGGGGCGTGTTCTCGACCTGCGCCGCCGCTACCGCATTGGCGGCATTCACTGGGTTGGCCGGTAGCGGCACTGTCAGTGATGCCGCGTAGTAGTCGAGGCTGCGTTCCAGATAGGTGTAGTTGCCGCCGATACGAACACCGGGCATCACGTCCCAGTCGACCGACGCTTCAAAGCCATAGTTCTCGCCGTCGGCGTTGAAGCCCACGATTGAGGCATTTCCATTTGGTCCCGCGAATGCGCTCTGAATGCTGTCCTGAATGTCGGCATAGAAGATCGCCGATGCCACCTTCACGTCGCGGAACCAGATGTCGCTGAAACCGACCTCGTAGTTTATGGCCCGTTCCGGCTTTACGTTCGGGTCCGGATCGGTTGCGCCAAAGCGCGTGCTGTAGCGCTCGAACAGCGTCGGAAAACGCGTACGATCCGAGATCGACACGTGCGCCTTGCCGGTGTCGCTGTAGCTATAGATTGCAGCGGCTTGACCGTTCCAGGCATCGATTTTCGGCAGTTCGGCCGCGGTGTCGCCCGGGTCGACATCGACCCTGAGAACTTCGTTGATGTCGTAGCTGACGCCCGTCACGATATCGAGCCGCGATGTCGCGTGGAACGTGTTTTCGACCGCGAACGACCACGTCTGCTCCGAGCGTGTCTGCTCCGGAGCATAGAAGTTGAACTGGTACACCGGGCCCATCTCGTTGTGCACGTCTTGCCGGTAGTGAATGGCGCCCTTCAGCGTATTCATCGGAATGAGGTCGGTTCCGAGCTCGACGAAGCCGCCGGTGGCGTGATCTTTATAAATACTGTCCTGCCGGATCACGTCGTAGTTCTGGTCGGCGTAGAAGCGCGTCGTGTTGTCGAACGTGTTGTAGTAGACGTTCGTCTTCACATACGAGGCGTCGCCGAGCTGCGTTTTCGACAACCACGACAGCGTCGAGGTGTCCCACACCGGCCAGTCCCAGAAGCGCCGGAACTGAGACGTCACGTCGGTAACGGGATTGGTGATACCGAAGTAGCTCTGCACAACTTGGCGATCGACGTGCAGCGGGGCGCCCTTCTGGCCCTGCTGAACCGTATAGTTGACGGAATATTCGTCGGTGGCGTTCGGCGTGATGCCGGCCTTGGCGTTGATGCGCCAGTCCTTGAAGAATGACCGGTCGCGGTTGCCGCCCTGCTCATAAGGGAAGAAGGAGTCGTTGAAGCCGGGCCGCGGCGCGGGCGGGTTGGAGTAGAAATCGTCGGACATGCTGAAATGATCTTGATCGACGATGGTGCCTGAGACTTGCGCGTAGTAGCCGCGCTGCCGTGTTCCGGCGAAGGCGTAGCTGCTCCAGGCGTTCGTGCCGTCGAGATCACCATTGAAGACCAGACCGGAGCGGCCTTCGATCTCGACCTCCTTGGTCGGCTTGCGCGACACGAGGTTAATGGCGCCGCCCAGGCCGCCCGGACCGTTCAGCACCGACACGTAGCCCTTCTGCACCTGAACCTCCGCGAGGTCGGCCGTCAGAAAGCGATTGAGATCGAGACGGTTATCCGCCGGCAAGTAAATGCGCACGCCGTCGATCGACAGCGGCACGCGCAGGCGGTCGAAGCCGCGCACAAAGATGTCGCGCTCGTTGCGGCTGCCGCCGGAATTGTGGGACGAGACGCCCGGCAACAGGTTCGCCGCCTGATCGAGCGACATCTTGTTGAAGGTCCACATCGCCTCATTCGTGATGGTGCTGCCACCGATGAGATCGAGTTGGCCAAGCGTGAAAATGCCGACAGGTGAGGTGCCGTCGCCTTCTTCGGCCGGAACCCCGCCGCCGCCAAATCCGCTTCCACCCGCAGCGGCAGTGCCGGTTCCAGGTTCATCGGCGGCAACCGTGCTTGGCTGTGGCGCGCGATGCACGCGCGCTCGTTTGCGGATGGGCTCTTTCGCGGATTGAACCGTAACCGGCGGCAATGGCGTTGCTTCGTCCGCCGTTACATCGCCACCCGCCGTCTGTGCGCTCTCTTGCGCTACGGCAACAGAACTCCACGCGCACGCTGAGGCAAGCAGCGCGCCAACCAAACGCTTATACATGACACCCCCGAACTATCCGTGCTCGTTATATCCAATCAAATATTACGGAGACAAGGGAGCGGAACGACTTTGACCCACTTTCGACCAAAGAAGATGCTACACGTGGATTT
>CADECN010000056.1 GCA_902825785.1 uncultured Hyphomicrobium sp.
AGCATTGCGACTATTCGAGAACCAAACTGGCCAAGCCATCGAAAAATGCATACCAGCGCCGATCCACCACAGGGGATCACGCATTGGCGAGACCTCTCCGAATACCTATTAAACGGGCACACCCTCCCGAAGGGCCCGGCCCCGCGCCTCGTTGAAGCCCCCACCACCAGCATAAGGTCCAAGAACCCATGAGGATTTTGCGCGTTGCCGCCCTCGCCGTTGCCAGTTCACTGGCGGCCTGCGGTGGCTCTGACCAGCCGACCAAGCTCTGGGAGGCAACCGGCTTACAGAATCCCGAATCGGCGCTGCCCGACACCGCGGCCGGCGTGATCTACGTCAGCAACGTCGCCGGCGGTCCAGCAGACAAGGACGGCAACGGCTTCATCTCGAAGCTCTCGCTCGATGGCAAAGTGACGGCCGAGAAATGGGTCACCGGCCTCGACGCTCCCAAGGGCCTCGCCCTGCACAACGGCAAGCTGTTCACCGCCGACGTCGACAAGCTGGTGGAGATCGACGTCGCCACCGGCACCGTCACCAAGCACGAGGCGGCGGGTGCCAAGATCCTGAACGACGTCGCAGTCGACGGCGAGGGCCAAATTTACGTCACCGACTGGCAGGGGAATGCGATCTGGCGCCTTGCCGACGGCGCGTTCGAGAAGTGGCTCGAGAGCCCCGACCTCAAGAACCCGAACGGAATAATCGTCGAGGGCAACAAGCTGATCGTCGCCGCCTGGGGGCCCATGCAGCCCGACTTCTCCTCCAAGACGCCGGGCAACCTCCTGGCGGTAAGCCTCGTCGACAAATCGATCGCCAACCTCGGCAGCGGCGCGCCGGTCGGCAATCTCGACGGCCTCGAGCCGTTCGACGCCGACAGCTACATCGTCACCGACTGGATCGCGGGCAAGGTCTTCCAGATTTCGCGCACGGGCGAGGCCAAGGTGCTGCTTTCGCTCGGCCAGGGTACCGCCGACCTCAACTTCAGCCCCGACAGCCACACGGCCATCATCCCGCTGATGGTCGAGAACAAGGTCGTCGCCTACAAGTTCTGACGCGCCTCGCTCGCCACCGAAGAGGGGCGAAAAGTATCGCGCCACCCTCGCCTCTCTTCAGGGGAGAGGCCGCGCAGCTTCGCTGCGCGGGTGAGGGAGCTCACTTGCGCCGCCCTTACGTGCTCATAGCGGATTACTCCGCCGCGGCAGCCGAGGAGCTGGCCTCGTGCGCCAGATACCGTTCGGCTTCTAGCGCCGCCATGCACCCCATGCCCGCCGCCGTGACGGCCTGCCGGTAGACGTCGTCCTTCACATCGCCGGCCGCGAACACGCCGGGGATCGAGGTCGCGGTCGAATCCGGAGCCGTCACCAGATAGCCCGAGGCTTTCATCTCGAGCTGCCCCTTGAACAGCTCGGTCGCCGGCGCATGCCCGATGGCGACGAACACGCCGTCTACCTTGCGCTCGGTCACCTTGCCCGTTTTGACATTCTTGATCCTGACACCCGAGACCGCGCGCGGTTCGCCCGTGCCGACGATCTCCTCGATCGCGCTGTCCCAGACAACCTCGATCTTCTCGTTCTTGAACAGGCGATCCTGCAGGATCTTCTCGGCGCGGAAATGATCGCGCCGATGCACGACGACAACCTTCTTCGCGAAATTGGTGAGGAAGATTGCCTCCTCAACGGCCGTGTTGCCGCCGCCGACCACCACCACCTCTTTGCCCTTGTAGAAGAAGCCGTCACAAGTGGCGCACGCCGACACGCCATAGCCTTTGAACGTCTCCTCGCTCCCGATCCCGAGCCAACGGGCCTGCGCACCCGTGGCAATGATCAGCACGTCGCAGGTGTAGCGGTCGCCGGAATCGCCCTCGAGCCGGAACGGCCTGACGCTGAGATCCACCTTGACGATGTAGTCCATGATGATCTCGGTGCCGACATGCTCGGCCTGCGCCTTCATCTGCTCCATCAGCCACGGCCCCTGGATCACGTCCGCGAAGCCCGGATAGTTCTCGACGTCGGTCGTGATCGTCAGCTGTCCGCCCGGCTGGTTGCCCTGGATGATCACCGGCTTCAGCATGGCACGGGCAGCGTAGATGGCGGCGGTGTAGCCGGCCGGCCCGGAGCCCAGGATGATGACGCGGGAGTGCTTGGCTTTGCTCATGATCGACCCTTCTGCCGCAACGACGCGTTGGCGGCCCCCAAGCCGCGAAGCACACCGATGAGGCGCGCGCGGCTGCCCTGATATAATCAAGGAAAACGCCCGGTGCGAGCCCCGCCGTCCGCAAGCTGCCGACTATCAACCGTCCATTAGATAGGATGACGCTGCGCGAATCACCGGCGGAGCGAATAAAATATTCCGGTGCCCCAAGCCATCGACCGCCAGAAGCTCTGCTCGGGGGCAGGCAGCGACGATCTCCTCCGCATTCCGGAACGTCACTTCGCGATCATCCAGCGCATGCATCACGAGCGCCGGCCGGCCGGTCTGAGCCAGCAGAGTAGCGGCCGTAAAAGTCGCCATCGGCCGATGGGCGATCCGCTCCAGCCGCCGCTCGAAGGCACGGGTAGCCGCCGCCCCGAGATGAAGCTCGTCGGCGAACTCCTGCGTAATGGTCTGGAAGCGGTTCGGCGACGAGACCAGCACATAGCGCTCGAACGGATAGGCATGCGCCAACGGCAGTCCGCCCTCTCCGACAAGCAAAGCGGCGAGCCCGCCCATCGAATGCGTCACCGCGAAACGCAAAGGACCAAGGGCCTCCGCCACTGCGAGCGAAGCGCGCGCGCAATCGATGAGGCTGGCCCGTTCCTGCGCACTTCGGCCGTGCCCCGGCTGGTCGAACGCAACCACGCGGAACCCGGCACGCCGGAGCTGCTCCGCAATCACGGCCATGAAGGACGCTTCGCTCGTCCAGCCATGCGAGATCATCACGCCGCCGCGCTGCGCTCCGGCGTCCGGTTCGAACACATAGGCCTGCACCTCCCCTTCGCTCGTAGGAACGCGCACCCAATGTGCGTTGCGGAGATGGAACCGCGCCCGCTCCGTCAGCACGGCATGGTCCGGGCTGCGCCGCGTCGAGAACTTCGGCAAGCAGAAGCGCCGGTAGGCGAGATCGCCCGCCAGGGCCGGCGGCAAATGGTCGAGGCGAACCGGCCGTGTTCTCTCTCTCCGATCGAAAAACAGTGTCATCCGGCTGTCGCCTCCTCGGGACGCCTCAAGCGAGTTTCGAACCCTCAGCCACGATCTCGAAAGGCCCGCCACCGTTCGACACCTGGGTTGCCTCTAGTAGAAAAGACACCGAGACGTCGCGCCCGCAATCCGACGAGACGGCGCACGCGAACACGATATCGCTTCACGCTTATCGAACGGTAAGTGCCGGTTTGAAGGAGCGGCCGGCCTGGCCCCGGCGCGACCTAGATCAGCCGCATTGCGCGAAAGCTTGCATGACCGTTCCGGCCCACAATGACATGATCGTGCACCGTGACGCCGAGCGGCCGGCCAGCCTCGACGATCAGGCGCGTCATGTCGATATCCGCCCGCGAGGGCGTGGGATCGCCCGACGGATGGTTGTGCACGAGCACGATGGCGGTCGAGGACAGCTCGAGCGCCCGTTTCACCACCTCCCGCACGTAGACCGGAGTATGGTCGACGGTACCCTGCCCCTGCACCTCGTCGGCGATCAGCCGGTTCTTCTTGTCGAGAAACAGGATGCGGAACTGCTCGCGATGCGCGAACCCCTGCACCGCCTTGAGATAGTCGAGCACCTGGGTCCATGACGAGAGCAGCGGCGCCGACGTAATCTCGCTGCGCATGAGCCTCAACGCCGCCGCGTGAATGAGCTTGAGCTCGGTGACCACCGCCTCGCCCACGCCCTGCACCTCTTTGAGGCGTGCGTCCGGCGCATTGACCACCTCCGCGAACGAGCCGAAGCGCGCGAGCAGACGCTTCGCGAGATCTTTCGTGTCGCGCCGGGGAATGGCGCGGAACAGCACCATCTCGAGCAGCTCGTAGTCGGGCAGCGCGTCGGCACCGCCCTTGCGGAACCGCTCGCGCAAGCGCTCGCGATGACCGGAATGGGGCGGCAGCGGCACCTCGAGGAAAGAGCCCTGGACCCCGGAGCCTCCCGAACCCTCCCTGAGCCCGTCCGCCGGCCCGTCGTCCGGATCGGTGTCCTTCGGATCACGCGGGCCGGGGTGGGGCATCGGCTTCCCCCGCGGTCAGCTCTGGCGCGACGGCCACTCGAGACCGGCTGGCGAATGCGTGAACACCTCGACGCCGGTCTCGGTCACGCCGACCGTGTGCTCGAACTGCGCCGACAGCTCGCGGTCCCGCGTCACCGCCGTCCAGCCATCCGACAGGACCTTCACCTGCGGCTTTCCGAGATTGATCATCGGCTCGATCGTGAACAGCATGCCGGGCTCCATCACCGCTCCGTCGCCCGCCTCGCCGTAGTGGAGGATGTTCGGGCGATCGTGAAACAGCCGGCCGAGCCCGTGCCCGCAGAAATCCCGCACCACGCTGCAGCGCTGATCTTCGGCGAACTTCTGGATTGCGGCGCCGATGTGACCCAGCGTATTGCCGGGCTTGACCTGCTCGACACCGAGCCGCAGCGCCTCGTACGTGACCTCGATCAGCCGTTCCGCCCGCCGGCTGATGGCACCGACCGAATACATGCGGCTCGTGTCGCCGTGCCAGCCGTCAACGATCAGCGTTACGTCGATGTTGACGATGTCGCCCTCTTTCAGCGGCTTGGCATTCGGCATGCCGTGGCAGACAACGTGGTTGATCGAGGTGCAGGTCGAGTAGCGGTAGCCGCGATAGTTCAGCGTTGCGGGCAGCGCACCATTGTCGAGCGCGAACTGCAGTACGAGGTCGTCGATGTGGGCCGTCGTAACGCCGGGCCTGACGATCGGCACCAGCATATCGAGCGCCTCGGCCGCAAGCTGGCCTGCTTTGCGCATTGCAGCAAATGCTTCGGCGCCGTGGATGGGGACTTTTCCATCGCGCGTCGCGCTTCTATTAACCTCGACGTTGGACATCTCTTTTCCGACTGCAGCGGCTCTATCGCCTGCGCTTCTAATAAGTGCAAAAATCCGACACTGCAATTTCTCGCCGTTGCGGCCGGCTTGAAACGACAACAGGAGGAAACGATGAATAACATTCGGGCCCTCTCCCTGGGAGGAGCCGCAACACTCATGCTTACGTCGTGGGCGGCCATCGCCGCACGCGTCGATGGCGATATGTCCGCGTCGAAAAAAACGGTTCCAGCTGACGTGATCCGGGTCGCCGAAGCGGCGGCCGGCGAAGGTGTCACGAGCTACTACGGAACCGACATGCCCTCTGGTGCGCCCGCCTGGGCGGCCGATGCGAGGATGAACCCCGATTATGCGGTCGGCGCGGCTCCCTCCGAGGCGGAGCGCGGCGGTTCCGGCGAAGCGCAAACGCAGGCTGCCGCCGAAGACGTTCCGGCGCAAACGGCGGGTGGCGATGGCGTGACGAGCTTCTATGGCTCGGAGAAGGTTGAAGGCGCGCCTGCCTGGGCCGCCGAAGCCGCAATGAACCCTGACTACTCGGCGACGGCAGCCGAAAGCACTGAGGCGGTGCCCGCGGCGGCCGCCGCAGCGGTTACAAACTACTTCGGTGTCGGTGAAGCGGCTGCGGCGACGCCCGCCTGGGCGGCCGAGGCTGCGATGAACCCCGACTACTCGACAGCACCTGCAGCTTCGGTGGTAGAGCCGGCGGCGACGGAAGCTGCTGCGGCTGTAGCAGAGGAAGCACCGCCGCAACCGACGGGCGGCGACGGAGTGACGAGTTTCTATGGGACGGAGCAGATCGCAGGTTCGCCGGCTTGGGCAGCTGCGGCGACCATGAATCCGGACTACACCGCAACCCCAAGCGCAGCGACGCCTGCCGCTGTCACGGATGCCGGCAACGGTGCGGCAAGCACCTGCGGTTCGGCGCTAAGTACAAGCTCGGGCAAGATCGTGTTCGGGCAGTCGAGTTTCCGCATCTTGCCTTCGAGTTACGGTACGCTCGATGGCATCGCCAAGATCGTCAAGGGTTGCGGTAAGGTTGTCGTCGAAGTGGCGGGTCACACCGACAATACCGGTCGGCCGGCCAGCAACACCAAGCTGTCGGAGCTGCGCGCCGACGCGGTGGTGAAGTATCTGACGAAGGTTGGCGTCGATGCCAGCAGGCTCAAGGCCGTCGGCTATGGCCAGGACAATCCGACCGCAAGCAACGATACGGCGGAAGGGCGGCGTCAGAATCGGCGCATCGACTTCACGGTCAAATAGCGCAGCAACGCAGTGCCTGAAATGAAAAGCGCCGTCCTTTTGAGACGGCGCTTTGTTGGTTTGGCTCGTCGCGGCTCCGCGGGTCTTATGCCTTCGTTTCCTCGGCGGGAACCTCGGACGCCGTAAGTTCGGCGAGCAGCGCCTGGGCCTGGCCGACCCAATCCTGCTTCTCGATGGCGTCCTTCAGCGACAGCGTCTCGTCGAGGTTGGCGATATCCTCATCCGACAAGTTGGCGACCTGCTCGATGCGGTACAGATTGAGCTGGCGCAGACGACCCTGCAGATCGGCGTCTATGCCCTTGATTTGCGTCAGATCCTCAGCCTCGCCCTTCGGCTTCTTGAAGCCCTTCCAGGCGGCGTTCAGACGACGTGCGCGAGCGTCGGTGCGCTCGAAGATACGGGCGGCCTTACCGCGGCGGCCACGCAGATAATAAAGCTTGGCGCGGCGGACCTTGCCGCGGCGGAGAACTTCGATCTCGGCGATGTAGGGCGAATAGACCGGAAAGACGCGTTCTACGCCCTCTCCATAGGAAATTTTCCGGACCGTGAAGCTTTCGTTGATGCCGCTGCCGGAGCGGGCAATGACGACGCCCTCATAGGCCTGAAGCCGCGTAACCGCAGCATCTTCCTTGGGCTTGCCCTTCTTTTTGTCTTTGGGATCTTTTTCGGCGACCTCGACCACACGGACGAGGACTTTCACCGTGTCGCCCGGGCTAAACTCGGGAACGCCGCGCTTTGCAAGCACGGCAGCCATCTGCTCGCGCTCGAGCTCTTGGATAATGTTCATCTTTTTGATTCCGCTTTGTTTTTTGATGATGCAGAGGATCGGCTGGCGTCCAAATGGACCCGAACCGTTCGTGCTTGCCCTTAAGGGCGCCCGTTTAAGGGAGTTTTGTTGCGGCGGGGATACCCGAACGGAACCGGTTTGTCGAGGGGGCGCACCCTTCGCCGTGTCGATGCGGCGCGACTAGGGCGATGGAAGGGTGCAATACGCCGGTTTGCCGGGCTCCGGCGCCGGTTCCTTCACGTTCAGGTCGAACAGACTCTGGCGGTAGGACTCCCAATCGGTGTTGAGCGGGACATTACGATGTTCCTCCGGCAGGACGCGGATATAGCCGGACTTGCGGTCCTGCGCGTTCTCGTCCCAAGCGCCGCCGGCGCCGTAGGTTACAGCGTAGTAGACGACCTTTTGATCGAAGGTTGAGGATTCATATTCCGTCATCGCTTCCTTCAGGATCGCGTCGGCCTCTTCGCGACTGCAGCGCTGCTCCCAGTAGAGATAGTCATGCACGATCGCCGGAATCGAATGGCGTCCGAGGACGTTGATGACAGAGCGCGCGTACCAGGGAACGCTCGCAAAGTCCGTCACGAATCCGGCCGGCACTGTGATGACTTGCCCGGTGCGCTTGATCTCGTAGATGAGCGGATCGACGAGAACGAAGTTCAATCCATCGCCCTGAAAGAGCTGAAGGCGGGGAGTATTCTTCGCCATGCGCGGCTGCGCTTGGGCCATCGCGATCCCTGCTGACAAAGGCAACACGAGCGTGGCAGTTGCTAGTAGAGCGAGGCGATGCATGGGCATTCCTCCATGAGAAGTTGTGAGCAGCAGATGGCCGGCGGCGGAAGACAATGCGCACGCGGGCTTTGATTGTCCAGTCGCACCCGGGATGCTCCGCGCTTGCACGTGGAGCGCACGGTTGGCTAAATTGGGAAGGTGCATTTTTCGCTGGTGACGGACCTTTTTTCCTTCGTCGGTCCTGCCGTGATTTGTTTGTTCGTTTGTGCGTGGAGGCTGCGATATGCAGCGTTCGGATATTTCAAGAGAACGCGCGTCCGCCGCTCGGGCCGCGGGCGTCGCACCGATACTTGCGACGCCCTTGGGCCGCATAGAACGCCCGACGCCGCCTTCCCTGCCAACTGCTGCCACGCCCGCTGCGGTGCCGCCGACTTTGTCGGACATGCACGCCGCCTACTTCGCGGCGCCGTCCAGTCCCAAGCATATCGTGTTCGATTTCGGCCCGATCAGTCGATCATTCATGATTGACATAGAGGGAGGCGCGCCGAACGCCGCTCTACCTGAGCGCACGATGCTGCCCGCCAGCTTCGTCTGGAAAGACGCTGATGGAAACCAACGGATCCCGATGGTGCTGGCGGAGTTCCTTGCCTACAAGTCGGCGCTCGCCTACGCGGACGGCGCCGTGATTGACGCAAGCCTCGACCCCAAGTCCCACTTCCGTTTCTTCGATACCAGGGGGCGCATCGCCGACACGCAGGGTTTCGGCTTCCTGCAGGATGGCATGGCCTTCATCGTCATGCGCGGGTCGGAGAAGGTCGCCGGCGACTGGGATGTAAACCTCAACGCCGGTTTGACCGATCTGCTGGGCAGCGAAGACAGCAGGGTCGTCGAGCGTCTGGTGAAGCGGCACAAGGTTGGCGCCGATCATGTCCGCGAAGTCGAGAAGCTGATGACGCACTTGCGCAGCTTTCCCGGCACGCATGTCGGGTTCGCACTCGCTTGGAGCGCGGTGCTAGACCAAATCAACGATTTCCTGAAGACGATCGATGCGCGCGTGCCTGTCGTGCTGGCGGGCCATTCGCTTGGCGGCGCACTGGCGACGCTCGGCGCGTTCGATCTGCAGCGTAGCGGGCGCGATGTCGCCGCTATCGTGACATTCGGGGCGCCGCAGGTCGGCAACGAGGCGTTTGCCAAAGCCTATTCGGTGCCCACCAATGGCGGGTTCAGTCTTGCCGACAAAACCGTTCGCTTCGTTGCCGACGGAGATAGCGTGCCGCGCATCATGCGGCGCTGGTACTATCGGCTGAGCAAAGAGCTGCAAGAGCTCATCATCTCGCTGTCGCGTCCGGCATCGTTGCCCAATCCGGATCTGCAGTTCGCGGATATCGGTGGGCGTCTCACGTTTGGCGCACAGCCGGCGCTTTCGGCGGAAGAGGTCAACCGCACGATCCGCGCCATCATAGAGGCGCGAGAGAAGCAAAAGCGCGAGGCGGAGGAAAAGGACAAAAAGGACAAAAAACCGAACGAACCGGTCAAGGCGAACTCTGGAAACGGCGCCGCAACCTCTACCTCTCCAGGTGTGAGCGGGGGCGGCGGCGCGCCACAAAACAGCGAAAACAGCGGGCAGGCTTCGACGAAGGGCGGCGGGCAAGCGGGCGCAGACGACCAATCGAAGTATGTGATCTATATTTTTGCGACGATCGCTGCGTTCATCGTGCTGGTTTTTCTGTGGCTGTTCGTGCGCAGCAAGCTCGCTTCGCACGCCATAACCGAGCGCTACGCGTTGTTTCTCAGCACGCTCTCGTACCAGAAAATAAGATCGCTGCACGATGATCCCGCGGTGTCGGCGCAAGATAGGCTCAAGCAAGCCAACTCTGATCTCGAGCGCTATCTGCGCTTTGTGCGGGGCGAGACAAATGCGAACGCGGGCTTCTTCGCCAAGAGCAGTATCGGCAACCTTCCAGTGCGGCTGACGGCTGATCTCGATCTCGCGACGTTCACGTCCGAAGCCAAGAACATCATCTGATTGGCGATCGACACATTGCCGCAAAATCATTCAGTGGCGGTGCATTTGGCCCGCAGCTTAGGCAGGCGACGCGCGTGCGCGCGCCCGCGCTCGACAATGTGATAGATTCATTTAGCGATGCCAGTGGCTTGGTTGAGTGGCGCGCAATGGCACGTAAATTGGTCATGGCAGCAGCGAACGATAATAACAGGGGGCAGCGCCGCACGTGAGCAACGAAGACTACAGCGGCTACATCGTGGCCTACGAGCAGGAGGAGATTCAGTTTCCCGTCTATGTCCTGTTCGTTATCGCGCTCGCTTTCATCGCCGCGGCGGTCGTCATGCAGATGCCGATTCTCATGCCGCTCGGCCTCTTGGCGCTTGGCTTTGCCTATTACAACTATCCACTGCTTGAGACGGGACGTCCGCGTATCGGCGCCGGCCAATACGGCATCTTTCTGGAAGGTCTCGGCATCATCGCCTGGGGTGCAGTGGAGGGCATCGAGGAGGGTTACGAGAACACGCGCGGCGTCGAGCATTCGATTATGCTGATCAAGCTCAGGCAGCCGGTGGAGCGCGCGTTGATCGCGGACTGGCGCGAACGTCCGATCTGGCGCTTCATGATGCGGTTGCCCTGGACCATGCCTGACAAGGAGACGGTGCGCGTACCGCTCGATATCCTCGACCGGCCGTCGGGCGACATCCTCAAATCCTTTGTGCGGATGATGACGTTCTACAGACGTTGAGACATCAGAAACTGAGGCCCAGGGCGCTGCCGATCATGTCGCCAACCGTCGCCTCGCGGGCTTTCTTCTGAGCGGGCGTCGTGCGCGCAACTGCGTCCGGGCTAAAGCCGGGGCGCACGGGCGCCAAGTGGTCACGGCCCTTGTTGATCTTGTTCCACTGGCCGTCGAGCGCCTGCGTCACGCGCTTCTCGTGGCCGTAGACGTCACGAAACATCTTGAGCTTGCCGTCGTCATCAACCCAGGCGGTGAAGTAGGCGAGATGGACCGGGATCTTCTTTTCAATCTCGATTTCATTGTTCAGGGGGCCGGAACGGTTGAGTTCCGCGATCTTGTCGGCATCCCAGCCCTTGTCTTCCTTCAGGATGATTTCGGCCAGATCCATCGGTTTGTCGACCCGCAGGCAGCCATGGCTCAGCGTGCGCTGGGCTGAGCGGAACATCCAACGGTCGGGTGTGTCGTGCATGAAGATCGTGTGCTGGCTTGGGAAAGAAAACTTCACTTTGCCAAGCACGCTCTTCGGCCCGGGCGGCTGGATCACTTCGTATTCGCGGATGTCGGTCTTGGTCCAGTCGATGTTGCGCCAATCGACGGTCCTGCCGTCCTTGGTCTGTAGAATGAGGCCGTATTGGCGCATGTAGCCGCCGCCGCGGATGAGGCTCGGCCAGAGTTCATGCACCTTGATGCTTTCGGGTACGCGCCAGGTCGGGCGTAGCGCAACGTATTTCAGCGGCCGCGAAAATACGGACGACTGCTTGTCGATCATGCCGGCGACGATCTTTTCGGAGCGGATGACTTCGCCGTTGCGGTACACGCGCTGCATGAATTCGGGGATGTTGTTGAAGACGTGGAGTTCGCCAAGGTCGTCCCACATCCAGCGCCACATCTCCATGTTGGCGAGGATGCGCTTCGCGGCGGCCGATATCGGGCCTTTACGATCGGGGGGAAGATTGGCGAGATATGCCAGACGAAGCTTTTCAAACTGAGGGTGCTTCGGATGTAGGCCGACCATGTAGGCCGATACGTCGGTTGCCGAGGCTAGACCATCGAAGACGGTCGTGGGGTCGAGCAGCTGCGGCTTGCGGTCAAGGTTCGTATTCAGCAGCTCGGCCGGGTGGGTAATGCGGCCGCCGCTCGCGTGGCGGGCCTAGAGGCGTGCAGGGCGCGGGAGCGTCAGTTCAGCGGTCGCGCTTTCTTCGGTCGTCGCGGCGGAGAACGTGCCGACCTTGTTCAGCGGCGTTGCAAATGCCGAAGGATCGAGGCCGTAGTCGCCGGCGTCGGCGAACGTCTTGACAAGCGCTTCGGCGTTGGCGTTCAGCTTGCCTTCGGCGATCCAAAGCGGCGCGCCCTGACGCGCTGCGTAGAAATCCTTGAGTGTGGTTCCGTCTTTTTCCTCACGCGCGTCGCTCGCCGCAGGTGCGGCTTCCAGCTGTCTGCGCACTTCGGCGACGATGGGATCGGTCGCGGGTGCAACCGGAGCTTCAACCGCGCTCGGTGGTTCAGCGGCCGGTGGTGCGGCGGGTGGGCTCGATTCTGCCGCCAACGCCGTCGCGCCGGCAAAAGCCACGGCAACGCCCACAAGCAAAGCTCGGACTGCTTTTGTCATTTCCGCCCCGTTCGCTGCCGCCTGCCCCGCGGCTTCAAGCGATTCACGTGGAACGCGCGAATATTGCTTGCGAATCGCACCCTTGGCGCGGAGTTGGCCACGAAAACGCGGCCGAAGAAAGTCTCAGGGCTTGCCGCCGCGCTTGGCGGCCTTGGATAGCGATTCGGGAGATAGCAATTCGGGCCGCCGTTCGCGCGTGACGCGTTCGGCCTCACTGCGGCGCCATTCGGCGATCTTTTTATGATCGCCCGAAAGCAGCACGTCGGGAATGGACCGGCCCTGCCAATCCCGCGGTTTGGTGAACTGCGGATACTCAAGAAGCCCGCTCCAGAAGCTTTCGTCGGACAGGCTTTCCTGCGCGCCGACGACACCAGGCAGGAGGCGCACGCACGCGTCGATCAACACCATCGCGGCAAGCTCTCCGCCGGACAGCACATAGTCGCCGATTGAGATTTCGTGCAGGCCGTAGCGGTCGATGACGCGCTCATCCAGACCCTCGAAGCGGCCGGCAAGCAGGATGACGCCCGGTCCGGCGGAAAGCTCGCGCGCCTTCGACTGTGTGAGCGGTGCGCCGCGCGGCGACAGGTAGATCGCGGGACAATCCGGCCGTTGTTCAAGCGTGCTTTCAAGGGCCGCGCCGACGACATCGGCGCGCAGCACCATGCCGGCGCCGCCGCCGGCGGGCGTGTCGTCAACCTGGCGATGCTTGCCGATGCCGAAATCGCGGATCGCAACCGTGTCGAGCGACCAGATGCCCGCTGCGAGCGCCTGGCCCGATAGCGACACGCCAAGCGGCCCGGGAAACATCTCGGGGAACAGCGTCAGTACGCTGGCCCGCCAGGAGGCGCGTGCGTCGTCTCTTGTGGGTATATGCGGCATCGGGTTTGGTCCCCGCTCCGTTGAAGGAGCGCGCGGTCACACGCCTTCTACGACGGTGATGTCGATTGAACCGGCGTCGGCGCGTAGAGCTTTAGCGGCCGCGTATTCGGCGGACTTTGCGTAGCCGATTGCGTGCTCGTAACTTGGAAATTCGAGCACGACATTGCGCTTGGTACCGTTGCCTTCGACGACCTCGCACTTGCCGCCCCGCACGATCGGATGGCCCTCATATTTGTCGAGCGCGATCTTCGATTTGGCGACGTATTCGGCCCACTTCTCCGGATTGGTGACGGTGGCGTGCGCTATGACGTATCCCTTGGCCATGGGCTCTCGTTCCTGAAGTGGCGGTTTGCGTTGCGCTGAGCCTTAGCGCGGACGACGCGCCTTTCGCAACGGGATCGATCCGGCGGGTTAACGCGTCTGCGCCTCGGGCGCGGACTGAGGCTTGGTGTGGCCGGTTTCCGCCAGCGCGGGCGCGACCGGGCTCGGGAGCGTCTTGGTCTTGGGGCCGGACGCGACAATCGGCTCGCTTTCGATCAGAAGCGACATGGCGCGCGAAGGCGATACAGGTGAAAGAAGCTTGCCGATGCGCGTCGGACAGGACGCTTGCGGATCGAAGCCGACGGACGCGCGCGGGTTGACGACGTAGCGCTTGCCGCACAGCCCGACGCGTGGCGGCTCGAACGTTTGCGCGAAGTCGTGGTAGGCTTCCTTGAGCGGTGCCCATGTTTCATGATCGGGATTGGCGGCGTGGCGATTGAGGTTCAGCGCGCTCATGCGGAACGGGAATATGTGGACGGGCACGCGCACCGCGCCACCTTCGAAAGCGCTGCGCGCGAAGGCGTAGATTTCCTCCATAAGCGTGTCGGTCATCGCGAAGCAGCCGACGCTGACGCAGTTGCCATGCACCATGATGAAATCGCCGGTGCGGCCCAAGGCGCGATCGAGCGCGTTGGGGTAGCCGATATTGAAGGCCAGGTGATACTTGCTGTCGGGTTTCAGGCTGGCGACGGTGATGTCGTAGAAGCCTTCGGGCGACATGAAATCGCCCTGCGCGCGTTTTGGGCCAAGCGTGCCAGACCAAGTGCAGATCGGGAAAGTCTTCACCTGGCGATAACGGCCGTCGGCGGCGCGTTGCCAGATTTCGAGTTCGGACTCTTCCTTGAAAATGCGGATATAGACCGGCGCGCCAATCGCGATGCCCTTGGAATTGACAGCGTTGAGCGTTTCGGCGGGAAGCGCCTTTGATGCCGCCGGGTTGCTCTTGGTCGTGTCGGCGGCGCTCGTTCCGGCGGCCAAGGCTGTCGCGGCAAGTGCGAGCCAGAACATATGTCGAGAAGCGGCCATCATCCCCCGTGACGCGATACAGGCTCGGGTACACGCGCACCTTCCCCGGGCCATGGTTAACGCGAGGTAAACGGCAAGTTTGGGCGTCAGATGGTCAGCAGGGGGCGATGATGTGGCAGGCGGCGGTGTCTAGCCGGCGCGGGCGATATGTTCGAGGAAGGCGTGTGCTGCATTGACCGGATCGGCGGCGGCGTTGATGGGCCTGCCGACAACAAGATGGTCGGCACCGGCGCGGATCGCAGCTTCGGGCGTCGTGATGCGCGTCTGATCGCCGCTTTCGCCGCCGGGGAGGCGGATGCCGGGCGTGACGATCAGGAAGCCTGGCGGTGCAGCTTTGCGGACATCGGCGGCTTCGAGGCCGGAGGCAATCACGCCGTCTGCGCCGGCATCGGCGGCAAGGCGGGCGCGACGCAAAACCAGATCGGCAGGTGACGATGCGATGCCCTGTTCGAGCAGGTCGGCTTCGTCGAGTGACGTCAGCACGGTCACGGCGAGAAGTTTAAGTGGTGAGCCGGCTCGACCGCGTGCGGCGGCTTTCAGCGTTTTGCTGTCGTGGCCGTGGATGGTGAGAAAGTCGACACCGAGGTTCGCGGCAGTCGCGACGGCGCGTTCCACGGTGTTGCCGATGTCGAGGAACTTCATGTCGAGGAAGACGCGCTTACCCTCGTTCTTCAATTCACGCACGAGGTCGAGGCCGTCTGCGAAAAGCAGCTCCAGCCCGACCTTGTAGAAGCCAACGGTATCGCCCAGCGTATCGACGAGGTGGCGCGCTTCGTCGTAGCCGGGCAGGTCGAGGGCGACGATCAGCTTGTTCCGGGCAGTGTCCGACATCAATTGGTTCCGAAGGCAGAAGGCTAGCCGTGCAGTACGTGCGCGGCGCGGGCGAGCTTTTGGATCAGCTTCTTGAACT
>CADECN010000057.1 GCA_902825785.1 uncultured Hyphomicrobium sp.
AAGTCCGTTTTGAAAGCAGCGGGCTTCGGCCACCCCGGACATACCGAGTATCTAGGAGAACTGGCGAAACATTATTGGCCGCGCGAACCTGCGCTGCCGGTCATGATGCTCGCAAGCGCCGCACTTCGTGTCGTGCCCGTCACGATTCACGTACCTCTGCGCCAGGTGCCGAGCCTTCTCACACAAGAACTGATCGCCTCCACGATCCGCATCACCGATCTCGCCCTGCGCACCGATTTCGGAATCGACCAGCCACGTATTGCGGTAGCCGGCTTAAATCCTCACGCCGGCGAGCAATCGACCATCGGAACGGAAGACGACACGATCATCACTCCAGCCCTCGCCGCTTTGAAAGCCGGCGGCATCGACGTCATCGGCCCGCTTGCCGCGGACACGATGTTCCATGAAGCCGCCCGAATGCAGTACGACGCCGCCATCGCCATGTACCATGACCAGGCGCTCATCCCGATCAAGACGCTGGCATTCGACGAAGGCGTGAACGTCACGCTCGGATTACCGTTCGTCAGAACGTCGCCTGACCACGGCACGGCGTTCGCGCTCGCGGGCAAAGGCACCGCCCGGCACTCGAGCTTCGTCGAAGCCGTGAAACTTGCCGCCCAATTGGCATCCCGCCGCGCAGCCGCAAATGCGGCTCAACCACAATGATCGCGTCCGCCAGCGTCGATGGACTGCCGCCCTTACGCGACGTCATTGCCCGCTATGAATTGAGCGCCCGCAAGGCACTGGGTCAAAACTTCCTGCTCGATCTTAATCTCACCCGCAAGATCGCTCGCCTTGCAGGCGATCTCACGACGTGCACCGTTGTCGAGATTGGCCCAGGACCCGGGGGCCTCACCCGCGCACTCCTGATGGAAGGCGCGCGCAATGTCATCGCAATCGAACGCGATGAGCGCTGCCTGCCGGCTCTTCAACAGATCGCCGACCACTATCAGGGGCGACTGCAGGTTCACGAAGCCGACGCCCTCAACATTAACTGGCGGGCGACTGTCCCCGCCAATGAACCCGTGACGATCGCCGCCAATCTGCCCTACGGCATCGCCTCCCTGCTGCTCGTCGGCTGGCTCGAGGCGGAGCCGTGGCCTCCGTGGTGGAAGCTTATGGTCCTGATGTTCCAGCGCGAAGTCGCCGACCGCATCACCGCCAAGCCCGGAAGCAAGGCCTACGGCCGCTTGTCTGTTCTCGCCCAATGGCGCACCGAACCGCGCATCGCGCTCACACTACCCGCCGAAGCCTTCACGCCGCCGCCAAAAGTTGCATCTGCCGTCGTCGTATTCGAACCGCGTCCAACGCTCCAGCCGGCCTGCTCGGTCGCATCGCTTTCGCGCGTCACTGCGGCCGCATTCGGACAGCGGCGCAAGATGCTCCGCCAAAGTCTCAAGTCGTTGACGGCCGCCCCGGAACTACTTTTACGCGAAGCCAACATCGATCCGCAGCTACGTGCCGAGATGCTGAGCGTGGACGACTTCGCACGCCTCGCGCTGATCCTCGACCGGTTGTCTGGAAAGAACGCGCACTAAAGCGCGTTGCGCAAATCGCGCACGAAGTCGGCAAGACCCAAGAGCCGCGCGCGTTTCAGACGCTCTGCTTCCAGGATCGCCAGCGCGGAGGCCGTACTCTGTTCCAAATCCTTATTGACGATCACGTAGTCATATTCCGGCCAATGGCTGATCTCGGCATTCGCCGCAGCCATGCGTCGCGCCACGACTTCCTCGCTATCCTGAGCGCGCGAACGCAAGCGCTGCTCAAGAGCGTCGCCCGAGGGCGGCAACAGGAACACGCGCACGACGTCACCCGGCATGCGCTCCGAAAGCTGTTGCGCCCCCTGCCAATCGATATCGAAAAGCACGTCCTGGCCGGCATCAATCGCAGCTTCGACCGGCCCCTTCGGCGTGCCGTACAGGTTCTCGAACACCCGCGCCCACTCGAGCAGCTCACCCTCCCGGCGCATCTCCTCGAACCGTGTTACATCCACAAACGTATAGTCGACGCCATCGCGCTCACCAGGTCGCGGCTTGCGTGTCGTCACCGATATCGACATGGCGATGTTGTTGTCGGCCTCTAGTAAGAGGCGCGCCAGCGTCGTCTTTCCAGCGCCCGATGGCGACGACAAAATATATAGCAAGCCACGCCGCGCGATCTGTTCCGGGTGAGTTGCAGCAGTTTGGGGGTTCGGGTTTCTGTTTGCCATGCTTATTCGACGTTCTGTACCTGCTCGCGCAGCTGATCAATCACGGCCTTGAGTTGCAGGCCGAGGCGCGTGATGTCGACCGCGTTCGCCTTGGAGCAAAGCGTATTCGCCTCCCGATTGAATTCCTGCGCCAGGAAATCGAGTTTGCGGCCCACGGCGCCCGGTTCAACCAGAATTTCGCGCGCCGCCGAAACATGCGCTTGAAGCCGTGAGAGTTCTTCTTCGACGTCGGCCCGCGTCGTCATCAGAACCGCTTCCTGATGTAAACGATCGCGATCAAACGCCCCGTTGCCCTCTAAAAGGCGCCCGACTTGTTCGGCCAACCGTTCGCGAATGGCTTGCGGCTGACGCGAAGGAGACAGCCGCACCTCGGCGACCAGCTTTTCGATTTCCGTGATCCGGTCGTGTATGATCTCGGCCAGCCGACCGCCCTCCGCACGGCGTGATGCCGTCAGACTATCGAGCGCTGTCTCAAGGCTGGAAACCAGCAGCCGCTCGCGCGCCGCCCGCACCGCACTATCCTCGCTGGTCGCCTCGGCACTCTCCAGCACGCCCTTGGCGGCCATCAGTGTTGCGGTATCCGGCACCGTGCCGCCCGTGATTTCCGCGATCCTTTGCGCGGCCTTCAGGACGTCAGCCAAGACCTGTTCGTTGAGCCGCACGACGCTGCTGACGAGTTGCTTCTCAAGCGCCAGATTGAGCGAGACGTTGCCGCGCGAAAAACGTTTCGCGACCGCCTCTCGCACCGACGGTTCGATCGCATCGAAGCCAGGTGGCAAGCGCAGCCGTACATCGAGGCCGCGCCCATTGACGCTGCGCGCCTCCCACGCCCACGCCAAACCTTCCGCCGCGCCGTCGCTGCGCGCAAAGCCAGTCATGCTGGATATACTCATGGGGCTCCGACGAGACGCTCCCCACACAGCGTGGGGGCGGCGGCAACTTAGCCGCTGATTCCGAGCGCGCCAACCAGTCTACTGACCAGAGCTACTGCTGCTTTTTGGGTTTACGCGTCGGCAACGGGATGGCGGCCGCCTTGGTCGCAGTCGCCGAAGCAGCAGCCGGCGGTGCAGATGTCGCCGCGCCATCGCTGGCTGGAACCGGCGCAACATCCGGATCGGGTTCCGCCTCGCCCGCTGCCGTTCGGGCTTTTTTCTCAACCTCACGCCACTTCTGAACCGCCGAATTGTGGTCCTTCAGCGTCGCGGAGAACGCGTGCCCGCCCGACCCGTCGGCGACGAAATAGAGGTCGGACGTCTTTGCCGGGTTGAGTGACGCCTCAAGCGACGCCCTGCCTGGGTTGCAGATCGGCCCGGGCGGCAAACCGTTAATCTGATACGTGTTGTACGCCGTCTTCGTCGCGATATCGTCGCGCGTGATCGAGCGCCCCAGCGAGCCCTGCCCCCCGACGATGCCGTAAATGATCGTCGGATCGGACTGCAGCCGCATGCCCTTCTTCAAACGGTTGTGGAACACGGCCGAGACACGCTCTCGCTCGTCCGCCCGTCCCGTCTCCTTCTCGACGATCGATGCAAATGTCACGAGCTCGCCTGCCGAGCGCAATGGCGTATCCTGTTGGCGCTTCTCCCAAAGCTCGGCAAGCAGCGCCTCCATCGCGGACCGCATTCGGTCGATGACGTCCTGACGCGACGTTCCTTTGGAGAAATGATACGTGTCCGCCAGAAGCGTGCCTTCGTCGGGCACCACGACCACGTCGCCGGTCAGATTGGGATCTGCCTTTATGCGCTCGACGATCTGAGCGCTGGTCAGGCCTTCGGGGATCGTCGTCTTGTAGAGAATCGACTTGCCTTCCGCGAGAGTCTCGAGCACCTCCCGCATCGAGGCGTGCTCGGCGAGCTGATACTCGCCAGCCTTGAGTTCCGTTGACTTCTTGCCGCTGAGGAACGACTGCATCAGGTGTCCACCGATGAACGTCCAGCGGTTGGCAATGACGCCTTCACGTTCGAGTCGTTCGGCAATGGCGATGCGACCCTCACCCTTGGGGATCACGATCGTGCGCGCCGTCTCGAGCGGGCCGGGATTTTCATATTGGGAGTAGACGGTCAGTACGATACCGCCGACCACAACCATGCCGACAAGCGCGACCGTAAGGATTCCGCTGATAATACGCACGAGACCGCCGATGATGCGCGACGGTTCGCGATGTTCGAGCCCCTTAGGCCGCATCGGTGCGCGACCGGGCTCGAGACGCTCGGCCGGACTTCGCGCCCCGGCCGTGCGGGTGCGGTTCGTAACGTCTTGGCGCTTCTTGCGGTGACTCATGGTTCCCAACACATCGCCGGCCGAGAACTCTCTCGACGATGCCGCGCTAAATACCAGCGCGGCACCCCGTGCCGCGGCCCCCTGGCTCAGCATGACCGTCACTAGAAAATGTGGCGAAAAGGCGAAGTCGTAAGCTGCCGCGCACGGACTAAATTAGGCGACGCGCCGCAGCACGACCGAGGCGTTTGTCCCACCAAATCCGAAGGAATTGGAGAGCGCCACATTGATATCGCGCTTCTTCGCCTTGTACGGCACGAGATCGATCGCCGTTTCGACTGAGGGATTGTCGAGATTGAGCGTCGGTGGTGCGATGTTGTCGCGAATAGCGAGCACGGAAAACACCGCCTCGACCGCGCCCGCCGCTCCCAGCAGATGCCCGATCGCCGACTTCGTGGACGACATGGCGAGCTTCCCTGCGCTGTTCGCAAAAAGCCGCTCCACCGCGCCAAGTTCGATCTCATCGCCCATCGGCGTCGACGTGCCGTGCGCGTTGACGTAATCGATCTCGCTCGGCGCCAGACCCGCGCGCGCAAGTGCCGCCTTCATGCAACGGAACGCCCCGTCGCCCGTCTCTTCGGGTGCGGTGATGTGATAGGCGTCACCGGACAATCCATAGCCGACGACTTCGGCATAAATCTTCGCGCCACGCGCCTTGGCTTCTTCGTAGGTCTCGAGCACCACGATGCCGGCACCCTCGCCCATCACGAACCCATCACGATCCTTGTCGTAGGGCCGAGACGCTTTTGTCGGCGTATCGTTAAAGCCGGTCGACAAAGCCCGGCACGCCGTAAATCCCGCCATGCCGATACGGCAGATCGGGCTCTCCGCACCGCCCGCTACCATCACGTCAGCATCACCCAGCGCAACCATGCGCGCCGCATCGCCGATCGCATGCGTGCCCGTCGCGCACGCCGTTACCACCGCGTGGTTCGGTCCCTTGAGCCGATGGCGAATCGATACGTAGCCACCAGCGAGGTTGATAAGCCGGCCCGGTATGAAGAACGGAGAGACGCGCCGCGGTCCCTTCTCCTTCAGCAGGATCGACGTATCGGCGATGCCGGACAGACCACCGATGCCCGAGCCGATCAGAACGCCGGAGCGTTCTTGATCTTCCTTTTTGTCCAGCTTGATGCCGGAATCCTTGATCGCCTGTTCGGCGGCAGCCATCGCAAAGATGATGAAGTCATCGACTTTGCGCTGCTCCTTAGGTTCCATCCAGTCGTCGGCGTTGAACTTGCCGTCGGCTGTCGCTCCGCGCGGGACGAAATTCGCGATCTGGCAGGCGAGATCGGAGACGTCGAACTCTTCGATGCGGCGCGCCCCGCTCTGCCCTGCGAGCAGGTTCGACCACGCCGCCTCGACGCCGCATCCGACAGGCGTGACAAGACCAAGACCAGTGATGACGACTCGGCGCATGTTTTTAATTCGGTCGCGCTTGGCTGAGACATGAACGAGGGGCCGGTCACCCAGCCCCCGTACATTTACAAGTCATTTCAGTGCTCGATCAACGAGAGCACTGGCGAAGCGCAGGCTCAGGCCGCGCTGGCATTCTTCTCCAGAAACTTCACCGCGTCGCCGACGGTGAGAATGTGCTCGGCGGCATCGTCGGGAATCTCGCAACCGAATTCCTCTTCGAAGGCCATGACGAGCTCAACGGTATCCAAGCTATCCGCGCCCAGGTCGTCGATGAAGCTGGCATTCTCCGTGACCTTGTCGGCCTCGACGCCCAGATGCTCCACGACAATCTTCTTCACGCGCTCTGCGACATCGCTCATCGTCAATCCTCGTGTCTTTCTCTTAATTGGCTTGCCGGTTTCTACCCGTTGAAGCCGCCCGTCCCCTGCCGCACCTTAGTTGCAGCGCATTCGCTTGATAGCGAAAGAAGCGCGTCGTCCCAAGGTTTCTTTCCGCTTTGCCGTATCGTTGAGTCGCGACCCGGGAGATACCGCCAGCGCAATACCGAACTGGAGATTTCCCCCAGACAATCGGCGGCCTTGGGCACCGCTCAGAAGCCCGAAAACCGTGGTGTCGTTAACATACTTCCCTAGCGTTGCAAAGCAGCCCCTTGGCCGAGAGGCGACCCGATTCAAGCGTGACAAATGAGCCCGAGAAGCCTGGAAATGGCCCTTTACCATAGTCTGCGCAAATAGACGCGCCATCAGACCATCGCCATCCCGCCGTTGATGTGGAGCGTCTGCCCCGTCATGTAGCCGCCCTCGTTGGATGCCAAGTAGAGGCAGCCCGCCGCCACGTCCAGGGGCGTACCGAAGCGCTGGGACGGGATCATCGCCGAAATATCAGTCTTCTGCTTATCATTGAGGACATCCGTCATGGCTGTCGTAATGAAACCCGGCGCGACGCAGTTGGCGGTGATGCCGCGCGAGGCAACCTCGCGTGCCAGTGATTTGGTCATGCCGATCATGCCGGCCTTTGAAGCTGCGTAGTTGCCCTGGCCTGGATTGCCAAATACGCCCGAAACCGACGCAATGTTGATGATCCGGCCGTAACCCGACTTCGACCGCATCATGTGGCGCGAGGCGGCCCGGCACAGCATGAACGTCGAAGTCAGGTTGACGGCGATGACGTCGTCCCACTGGTCGTCCTTCATGACCATGAACAGGTTGTCTTTTGTCAGGCCGGCATTGTTGACGAGAATATCGAGCCGACCACCCAGAACCTTGACGGCTTCGTCAATGAGCTTCGCGACGGCCGCGCGATCACCGAGATCACATGGCACGACGTGGACGCGATCACCGAGCTCCTTGGCCAATGCTTCGAGCGCCTCGACCTTGCGGCCGGATATCGCGACCGTTGCTCCCGCCTTGTGAAAGACGCGCGCGATTTCCGCGCCGATCCCGCCTGTTGCTCCCGTAACGAGCGCCGTCTTGCCTGTAAGTTCGAACATGCTCACTCCCTAAGCCGTCAGCGCGGCCAACGCCGCATCAATATCAGCGGGCGCGCCGATGCTGGTCGCGTTGAGCGACGCCGCCGTCCGCTTCACGAGACCCGCCAGCACCTTGCCCGATCCGATCTCATAGACATCCGTGATTCCGTTTGCCGCCATGTAGGCGACGCACTCGCGCCAGCGCACGGTACCCACGACCTGCTCGACGAGACGCCGGCGTACATCGTCCGGATCGCTCACTGGGCCCGCGACGACGTTGGCGATAACCGGCACTGCCGGCGCCTTGATATCGACCTTGCTCAAAGCCTCCGCCATCGCGTCGGCAGCAGGTTGCATCAACGCGCAATGGAAGGGCGCGGACACCGGCAGCGGCACCGCGCGGCGCACGCCATGCGCCTTGCCAACTTCGCCAACACGATCGATGGCCCTCTTGTGTCCCGAAAGAACGACCTGCGTCGGCTCGTTATCGTTGGCAACCTGGCACACGTCGCCCTGCGCCGCCTCCGCCGCAATCTTTTGTGCCGCTTCGATGCCGACGCCCAGCAGCGCCGCCATGGCGCCCTCGCCAACCGGTACCGCCTTCTGCATCGCTTGGCCGCGAAGCTTTAAAAGCCGCGCCGTGTCCGCGAGCGAGAAGGCTCCGGCAGCCGCAAGCGCCGAGTATTCGCCCAGCGAATGCCCGGCTACGAACTTGACCTTCTCGCGAAGAGAAAAGCCCCCCTCTTCCAGGACGCGCATGACGGCCATCGACACCGCCATCAACGCCGGCTGCGCGTTCTCCGTCAGTGTCAGAGTTTCCTTCGGGCCTTCCCACATGATTTGCGAAAGGTTTTGCCCAAGGGCCGCATTCACTTCCTCAAACACGGCGCGCGCGACCGGATAGGCCTCGGCCAATGCCTTGCCCATGCCGACATCCTGGCTGCCCTGACCGGGAAATACGAACGCAATAGCCATGTCGGAGGTGCCTCCATGCGCATTGATACGGCGCGCTTGTCTGATTTTTGCCGGCCTTAGTCCACCGGGGCTCCGGCCCTGTCAAGGCGGCGGCCTTGGCTCATGAAGTACCCCCGATGTGGCATCCGCCTTCTCGAAAGCCTGCGCGAACAGGGAGAAGCCTGCCGCCAGGAGCAGGATGCTGGCACCGACCCAAGGCAGATACGGTAACAAGTTCGCATTGACCAAGATGGCTCCAAGGCCCGAACCCGCTGCCTGGCCGAGATAAATCGCCGACGTATTGAGTGCCACCGAAGCCGACGTGAGATCGGGTGCCAGCCCAGCCAGCCGCGCCTGCTGGATGGAATTGGCCGCGAATGTGCCGAGCCCCCAAATGGTCGCGGCAAGCAGAATAAGCGGGAGACTGCCCGCCGCCGCACCCCACAATGTCATCCCGACAGTCATCGTCAGAAGCATGATGAGAACGGCTCGCGCCGGTCCTGTCCGCACGATGAGACGGGTGGCGGCCACGTTCCCGATTGTTGCCCAGGCGCCGTACCAGGCGAGGATCGCGGTAACAATCATCGGCTCGCCCGCAGCCGCGAGCGACGGGCTCAAATAGGTGAAGAACGTGAACTGACCTGTGCCGTTGAGCACGGTCACGAGCAGCACAAGCAGAAGCGCTGGATTGCGCGCCACGGCCCGCCAGGATGCGCTGCTCAGCGGAGCGATGGAGACGCGGCCTGGGATCGTCAACCAGACAGCGGCCATCGCCGCGACAGACATCACCGCAACGATCGCGAAAGCCGCCCGCCAGCCCAGAACGTGGGCTACATACCCGCCCAGCGGCATACCTCCGACCGTCGCCAGCGACCAGCCGATGAATATGAGTGTGATGGCGGACGCCCGCCGCTCCGGAGGAAGCAATGCTCCGATCGTCGCCGCGGCCTGTGGCGTGAAGATCGCGGCCGACACCGCGAGCATCAGTCTGGCGGCAACCAACGTCTCGAAGTTGGGTGCCAGCGCGGACGCGACGTGGCAAATCGCGTAAAGCGCCATCGACCCCGCAAGTAGCGTTCGGCGATCGACGCGGCTTGTAAGTGCGGCCGCCACAGGAGCGCCGACCGCGACCACCAACCCGCTCGCGAACAGCAGCAAGCCGGCGCTCGCGATATTGACACCAAGACCGAGCGCGAGTTCGCCAAGCATACCTGCGGGCAGCAGGATGCCGGTCCCCGTCACGAAATTTCCGAACAGCAGCGCCGCCAGACAGCGCTTTTCCGCCTTTGGTGTCATTCGCCGGCGATGTGACGGCAATCCGAAACGAGCGCAACGCGGCTAAACGGCCGCGTTGCTCCGGTAAGCGGCTCAGGCCTCAAGCCTCGACCGTTTCCATTTCGCATAGTTCTCCGTCGACCAGATCGAAAAGAACTTCCTTGCCGGATTGCTCGGCCTCCGCCAGCGCCTCGACAAGATCGTCGTCGATCGGCGCCACTTTGAGTGCCGGAGCCTGAGCGCCCGAACCCAATTCCTCCATGGCCTCCAGACCCTCTGCGCGCGCCGCCTCTTCTGAATCGGCGACAGCCCAAATCGTCTCTTCCGTGTATGCCGCAAACTTCATTTCTCAACTCCTCCCGAGGGGGTCGCACCCAACCGATAATCGGCCGGTCCGCCGTGAGCCGCCAAATAGGCCACGATTCGGCAGCACCGGCATGACCCCAGAAAATCAAATCTGACGGACGCCCGCCCACTGTGCCCGCTGCGCACGCGCCATCTTTGGAAGCCCTTGTTTCAAGCGACCCGACGCCGTGCTAACCAAAATCTTGCCGACGGGTGAGACCGCGAGGCGGAACGTAGGTCCGCCATTCGCGGCGTGTGTCCGCGGTGTTGGTCTTAAGAAACCAAAATGGCCCTTACCCATCGGGACACCTCCCGTTGCCGGCCGTGAGGCACCTGTCGGCCCGCCCTGCGGGAACCCCGCAAGGGGCTTCCCCCGTGAGCCGTCGGAGGTAGCGGGAGGTCGTCTCAAACGCCGTCGGAGAACGGAGGCTCACTTGGAGGCATATTCCGGCGTCATCGCACTCTTGATCGTGCTCGCCATTTTCGTTGCGGTTTCGTCCGCGCTCAAAAGCTTCAAAACCTCGGGCATCGTCCAAACCCTGACCGAGGGCGAACGCGGCGTCGTCTATCGCTACGGTAAGTTCGACCAGGAACTCGGCCCCGGCCGCCATTACATGGTTTTCGGCCGCGAGATGCGGCGCGTGCAAATCAGCGAACAGTCGATGATCGTCTCAAATCAGGAGGTGCTCACAGCCGATCGCTTGCCGGTCCGCCTGTCCGCGCTCCTGACCTACAAGATCTCTCACCCGCGCAAGGCACTTGAGAAAGCAGCCGGCGGCTTCTTTAACCCGGTCTACTACGCCGCCCAACTCACACTTCGCGACGTTGCCGCCGAAATGCCGCTCGAAGCCCTCGTCGACGCACGCACGACACTCGACGCGACACTTCTGGAGCGCACCAAAAGCGCGTTCGTTGAACACGGTTGCGAACTGCTTTCCATGGCGATCCGCGACATCGTACTACCCGCCGAAGTCCGCCGCCTCGCAACCGACGTGACCCGCGCGCGGATGGAAGGGCTTGCGGCGCTTGAACGAGCACGCGGCGAGCAGGCATCCCTTCGGGCGCTCGCCAACGCCGCCCGCCTTCTCAAGGGCAATCCCGAACTGATGAACCTACGCCTTTTACAGGCCGTCACCGCACAACCTGGAAAAACCGCGCCAACCGTCGTCCTCGGCGGCGCGACCGGCATCCTCCCCGTCGCGACCGGCGCCGCTGACCAGCCCGATCCTGGGCCCGAGCCAGCTGGTTAAGGCACCCCTTGCCTACCCACCAAATCCCTGTATAACGCCCCACTTCCCGTTCCGGCAGGAGGCTGAACGGGGGCTCGGGTTGCATCAGCTTACTTTATAAGGCTGAGGTGGTCTCGGGAGGCGCTCAACGCGCCGGCCCCCAGTGTCTTCTCCTTTGGGTTCCAGATGGGCCTTTCTCGGCTCACAGGGCTTTGCGCCGGCGAGGAAAAATAGCGTCCGTGGCTTCTAGCTGCCGCGGGCATCATCGAACGAAAGGCCGTTCTAAATGCCGTTGTACGAGCACACCTTCCTGGCGCGCCAGGACGTGACGCAGGCCCAGGTCGAAGCCCTCATGAAGGAATTCGAGGGCGTCGTTGCCGAAGGTCAGGGCAAGGTCACGAAGCAGGAATACTGGGGCCTCAAGGGCCTCGCCTTCAAGATCAAGAAAAACCGCAAGGCGCACTACGCCTTCTTCAATATCGACGCTCCGCCGGCAGCCGTTGCCGAGATGGAGCGCCGCATGGGCATCAACTCCGACGTCATCCGCTTCCTGACTGTGCGGGTTGATGAACACGAGACCGAGCCCAGCGCCCAAATGCGCAAACAGGACCGCGAAGAGCGCGGTGACCGCGGTGGCTTCGGCGGCGGCGGTCGCGGCTTCGGTGGCCCACGCGGCGATCGTGGCGGCGGTGGTGGTTTCCGCGGCGACCGCGAAGGCGGCTCGACATTCCGCTCTCGTCCTCCGCGCGACGGCGACAGCCCACGGCCCCCGCGTGACGGTGATCGCGGACCGCGTCCCCCCCGCGACGGCGATGCCCCGCGTGCGCCGCGCGCCCCTCGTGAAGGCAACACCGGTTCGGAGACCTGATCCATGGCTGAAATCGCAACCGGCGGACCGGCGCGCCGACCCTTCCATCGCCGCCGCAAGACATGCCCGTTCTCGGGCGATCATGCGCCGAAGATCGACTACAAGGACGTCCGCACACTCGGCCGCTACATCTCCGAGCGTGGCAAGATCGTCCCGAGCCGCATCACGGCTGTATCAGCCAAGAAGCAGCGCGAACTGGCACGCGCCATCAAGCGCTCGCGCTTTCTTGGCCTTCTGCCTTACGTCATCAAGTAGAATACGACTTGGCGGGGGCTCGACCCCCGCCGTTTAGGCGCGCCAACGGCGCGACAGTCACTTCAATCCGTTGGGTCGGAACGGGCAACCGGATCTGGCTCTAACCGCGAACTGCGCGGGACAGCAAACTGATGCCGACGAACGCACTCCTTCTCGCCCTCGCCGCCGGATTGATTTCCGCTGTCGTCTTCGCGTCCGCGACGACGGGCCCGATGCTGCTCCGTTTCGTACTTTTCTTCCTCACCCCGCTCTCGCTGTACCTTGCGGGTCTCGGCCTGGGCCAGGTCGCCGTCGCCATTGCCGCAATCGCAGCGACGCTTCTTATAACGCTGCTCGCAAGCCCCCTGACCGCGCTTATCTATGCCATCACCAGTGCGGTGCCGGCCTTGGTCACGACACGTCTTGCATTGCTCAGCCGCCCGATCTCCGACGACGTACAGGAATGGTATCCGGTCGGCCGCATCGTCGCTGTGGCGGCATTCTTCGGCGGCGCCTTTGCGATCCTCGTTCTGGTGCTGATGGGTGGCGACACCGCATCCCTCACCAAGATCATGCGCGACGTGGTCGATGCCTTCGTGAAGAGCCAGATCGCAAACTTGCCCGGAGCGCCGACCTTCACCGACGATCAGATCACCGAACTCGCCAAGACGACGCTAAACTCGCTGCCTTGGGTCCTCGGCGGCCTCGGCATGGCAACAATCCTTTTCAATCTCTGGCTCGCCGGCCGCATCACGCTCGCCTCCGGCCGGCTCGTGCGTCCCTGGCCCGACCTTGCGTCTCTCGAACTGCCGGCCAGCGCGCTATTCGCACTCATGATCGCGATGGTGCTGACCTTTCTCGGCGAAATGCCCGGACTGTTCGCCGGCGGCATCGCGGGCGCATTCCTGATCGCCTTCGCCCTGGTCGGTCTGGCGCTTGCCCACACGCTGACCCGCGACTCGCCCTGGCGCAACTTCACCCTCGCCGCCCTCTATGGCGCATTGCTTTTCTTCACAGCACCAGCCCTCGCCCTGCTCGCGATCGCCGGGCTGGCCGAAACCGTATTCGGGTACCGCACCATCCGTACCGGAGTGCCGCCCGATCCGCCGCCTCAAAGCTGAATTCGCAAATGCCCAATAAGAACCTCAAGGAGTAAAAACATGCAGGTCATTCTTCTCCAGCGCATCGGCCGACTTGGCCAGATGGGCGACATCGTCAACGTCAAGGATGGATACGCGCGCAATTATCTGCTGCCGCAGAAGAAGGCGCTGCGCGCCACCGACGACAACAAGAAGGTATTTGAAGGCCGCCGCGCTCAGCTCGAGGCCGACAACCTCGCCCACAAGTCCGAGGCCCAGGCCGTCGCCGCCAAGCTCGACGGCAAGAGCTTCATCCTGATCCGCGCCGCCGGCGACACCGGCCAGCTCTATGGTTCGGTCTCCAACCGCGACATCGCGGCGGTCATCACCGAAGGCGGCTTCACGGTTGACCGCAACCAGATCGTCCTCGAGAAACCCATCAAGACCCTCGGCCTGACAGTCGCCAAGGTTCAGCTCCATCCTGAAGTTGACGCGAAAATCACGCTGAACATCGCGCGATCACAGGACGAGGCTGAGAAACAGGCACGCGGCGAGAGCGTTTCCGTCGTGAAGGACGAGGTCCTCGATCTGGAAACCTTCAATCCAGACGCCGTATTCGAAGACGGCGCACGCAAGGAAGAAGGCGAGGCCGGCGAAGCCGACTAAACCCTTCGTTGCAATCCGCACAACCAGACGCCCGGCACCGGCGACGGTCCCGGGCGTTTTGCGTTCCTGAGAGTTGCCGCGACACCATTGATTCATCCGATTCGCACACCCCAAACAGAATC
The DNA here is from genome assembly GCA_902825785.1 of uncultured Hyphomicrobium sp. Lineage (GTDB taxonomy): Bacteria > Pseudomonadota > Alphaproteobacteria > Rhizobiales > Hyphomicrobiaceae > Hyphomicrobium_B. Next base: position 14,146 of record CADECN010000057.1, read on the forward strand.
AGATAGCCATGTTGATAACGGGGACGACGGCCGCGTGAGACCCACCTCGCGCCGTTCGCGAAGCGGAATCGTGTAAGGGTCCGCCCATGCAAAATCCTGCCTCGTCCCAGCCCGCCATCACCCCGATCGAAAAGCTCCGCCAGGCGGCCGCGGCGAGCGAACCCCTCACCTTTCGGCACGCGCCCCACAACCTGGAAGCGGAGCAGGCGCTGCTCGGCGCAATCCTCATCAACAACGAGGCGCTCGACCGCGTGTCGGGCTTCTTGTCGCCTTCGCACTTTTTCGATCCCCTGCATGCCCAGATCTTTGAGACGCTGGCAACGCTGATACACGCAGGCAAACCGGCGACGCCGATCACCGTCAAAACGTTTTTTGAGAACGCCGAGGCCATCGACGCCAACACCAGCGTACCCCAATACCTGGGGCGCCTTGCCGCCAATGCCACCACCGTCATCAACGCTCCCGAATACGGCCGCACGATCTACGACCTTGCCACCCGCCGCGCCCTGATCATCATCGGCGAGGATATGGTCAATACCGCCTACGACAGCGCGGTCGACCATTCGCCCAAGACGCAGATCGAGGAAGCGGAGGGCCGTCTCTACTCGCTTGCCGAGCAGAACAAGTACGGTCAGGGCTTCGAGTCGTTCGGCTCGGCGCTGAGAACCGCCATCGACATGGCCAACAGCGCATATCAGCGCTCCGGACATTTGTCGGGCCTCTCGAGCGGCCTTGCGGATCTCGACGGCAAGCTCGGAGGATTGCAGAAATCCGACCTCATCATTCTTGCCGGACGCCCCTCGATGGGCAAGACCGCGCTTGCGACCAATATCGCTTACAATGTCGCAAAGTTCTATGAGCCCGAGCGCCAGGCGGACGGCACGATAATCGCCAAGAACGGCGGCATCGTCGGCTTCTTCTCGCTGGAAATGTCATCCGAGCAGCTCGCCACGCGTATTCTCGCCGAGCAGGCCGAAATCAGCTCAGAGAAAATCCGGCGCGGCATGATCAACGAAACCGAGTTCCGCAAACTGGCCGAAGTCGCTTCCGAAATGTCGCGCATCCCGCTCTATATCGACCAGACCGGCGGCATTACCGTCGCGCAGCTGTCCGCGCGCG
>CADECN010000058.1:0-2099 GCA_902825785.1 uncultured Hyphomicrobium sp.
CATTGGAATTGAGGCGCCTAATCGGCTCGGGGAATTCGCGCGCCACCGCTCAAATCAGACGACAATTCTTGGCCCAGGTAAAAATGCTCAATCGCCAGCCCAATAGTTTCGAAGTGCAGGAAGCGTCGGCCACACAGGCTCGCGAAGAGATCTCCGTCGCCGAGATCATGACCTTTCTGCGCTGGTACTGGCCGCTGATCGCCGCCACAGTCCTAACGGCGCTTTCTATCGCCTTGATCTATGTGTTGACCGCGCGCCCCACCTACACGGCCCAGACCCAGATCCTCATGGAAACCAGCAGCTCCGACAACATGACGCGAATGTCGTCGGAATCGATGATCGCGCTCGACACGCCTCAGATCGAAAGCCAAATCGCGCTGCTGCGCTCGGAACAGATCGCGCAGAAGGTCGCCGCGAAGCTCGCCGAATTCCGCAAGAGCGCGACTGTTCCCAAAGAAGCCAGTGCGCCAAAGTCGAGCTGGCTGCGCAAGCTCATTTTCGGTCAGAACGTCGACGTTAAGCCCGAGCCCAGCAAAGAAGATAAGATGCGCGCGGCGCGGGCGGGCATCGCCGAAATTCAGGGCGGCATGGACGTCAAGCGTATCGGTCTGTCGTACGCGCTGGAGGTCTCGTTCCGTTCGTCGGATCCGGCGACAGCGGCAATGGTGACCAACGCCATCGGTGACACCTACGTCCAGGACAAGCTCGAGACTCGCGCGGCCACGGCGCGGGAAGGCGGACGCTGGCTCGAGGCCCGTATCGACGAATTGCGACATTTGATGAACGAAGCCGCGCTCGACGTGCAGCAATTCAAGGCGCGGCGCGACTATCGCATTCTCGACCGCGCGGCGGTGGACAAAAACCCGGAGCCGGAAGCACAGGCGGGCGACAAGGGGCGTCCCGAACAGACGACGCTCGAGGAGCTCGAGTCGCGCGCGCAGACTTACCGTAAGATCTATGAGAGCTATCTGCAGGCCTACACCGAAACACTGCAGCGCCAATCGTTTCCGGGCACGGCAGCGCGCGTCATTTCACGCGCCGAAGTTCCGACCGGCCGCAGCAGTCCGCGCACCTATTTCACTCTCGGCGTCGCCGGTGTCCTCGGCACCCTGTTCGGTTTCGGCCTGGCGCTCGCGCACATGAGCTTCGATCAGACCGTTCGCTCCGCGCGCCAGGTACAGCGTAAGCTGGGCGTACCGTATCTTGGACAGGCTTACGTCTCTCATCTACATGCCGGCCTTCCTATCGTCCGGCGCCTAGAAAGCATGATCGGGCTCCGGCGCGGTCCGGATCCAAGCCTGACGTTCGTGAAGTCGAAGCCACTGTCGCACGCCGCGCAAGACCTCAAGGATACGGCGCTGACGTTGAAGGAGGCCGCACTGGCACGCAACGTCTCGGTAGTCGGACTGATCGGCACTTCCAACGATCTGAACGCTGCGGCGGTCGCGAGCAATCTCGCCATCATCTACGCGCGCGCAGGACTCAGCACCCTGCTGATCGACACGCACACCAGCGAGCCGCAGATCATCGCCGCGATCGCCTCTCGTCCCGCGCAGAGCCTGTCGGAGCTCGATGGTGGCAATGTCGACAGTCGCGCATCGCTGACGCAAGCAGATGCTGCCTCGCCATTCGTTCTTGCTCTGCGCAGGACCCACGAGTCCGGCGACCTTAGCACCAACGTGGTTGCGCGCTTGAGTGATCTCATGGATCAATATCGCGCCGCGTTCGATCTCGTTCTGGTTCACATCCCGCCGGCTGGAACGTCGGCACGCGGACCCGAACTGACGAAAATCGTCGATGCGATCGTGGTCGTAGCGAAGATGCGGCAGACGTCGCTTGCCGAACTCACCGACGTTGCAAACAGCTTGCAGATCTCGGGCAAGTCCATCCTAGGCGTCGTCAACGCAAGCATGATTTGAGCGGAACCGGCGCGACGGCAGCCGCAGGCGCGCGAGCTTTTTTATCGATGACGGCGCGCGAGTCGCGATCGACCGTTCGTCGACATTCGTTTTTGGTGCGTGACTGACACACATGGCCGGACGCCCGGACGCGTGTGCCGACTGCCCTCCTGGGGTACGCGAGCCACGGGAACGTGGCTG
>CADECN010000058.1:2126-14788 GCA_902825785.1 uncultured Hyphomicrobium sp.
CTTTGCAAGTCAGTGCGTCAGCCGAGTTGACGCAACACGCGCGATCGCCACTTTGCCTCGCTGAATGGAGTCGGTGGCAATCTCGAAATCCGACGCAAGAAAAAGCCCTCACCAACCGTGTTGGAGAGGGCCCTCATTCCTATTGTCGGCGAAGCTCTTTCGCCGCCGCTTTGAACCGGGTCGCAACGGACCCGCTCAACTCACTGTGCCGCAGAACCGTTGCTGACCGGTTCGATCGCCGCGCGTTCCGGCGTCTTGAGCGGGGGAAGCGGGCTGATGGCCGGCGTGACCTGATTGGATTGCGGTACACCGAGGCGAACTTCAAGCGGCGAACCACTCACGGTCATGGCCGGAACCGAGATCGTCACCTTCACAGTGTCGCCCGGTTGAAGCTGCGAGTTTTCCGTCGCTTCGATTTCGACCGACTGGCTGCCGACCTGGCGGATGACCTGATAGTGCACTTCCGGTTTGCCGCTCTTGTTCTGTGTGTCATTCGACACGAGCTTCAGCGGCGCTCCCGCCGCCTGAGCCTGCGTCTCTGTCAGAAGCTGCTCGCTCAGGCTCGCTTCCTGAACGACCTGCTCAAGCCGGCCCTCGACCTGCTGCAACTCAACCGTCAACTCGTTGGCGCGGCGGTTCTCGAACTCGATGCGCGAGAGCTTCGCACGGCTGACGTCCTGCATGGCCCGCGTGCGGTCGCTTTCCATGCGGAGGCGCTCACCCTCGAGTTGAGCCAGGTTGCGCTGCAAAGCGAGGAGGCGCGGCTGCGTCGCCAAGCCTTTGTCGGTCAGGTTCTTGATGCCACCGAGTTCGGATTTCAGAAGGTCGATCTGAACCTGGTGGGCCTCAAGGCGCTTGCCGATCGTCTCGACTTCCTGCTCCAGGAAGGTCTTGAGCTGTTCCAGCGTAGCAACTTGCGTCTCGTATGCCTTTTGGCGCAGCTCGAATACGCTCTGCTCTTTCGACATGAGCGAAGACGAGTACTGGATCGTCTTTTCCTTGCGGTCGCTGCGAACGTCGGCCGGGAATGCGATACGGTCAGAGTAGGCCAACTCGGCTTCCAGGCGCGCCTTGCGCACCATTAGGCGCTCGCGCTCCTGCATCTGGCGATCGTACTCGCCAGCAACCGTCAAGAACTCGCGCTCCAGGCGAAGACCGTTGGAACCGGCGTTGCGATAGATACCGCCACCGAGGCTCACCGCCTGCAACACGGTCATGCCAGGATTGAAGGTGAACTCACCGGCCCGCTCAACGTGTCCGGCGACGAAGATTGGACGGAACTCGGTTACTTCGACCGTGGTATCCGGAACCGTTCCGAGGTTCAGCTTATTGGCGAGGCGACGCGAGATCAGCGTCGAAAGTTCGTTGGTCGTGTAACCGGCGGCCGACAGTTGCCCGATGAGCGGCAGCGTTAGCGAGCCCGACGGATCGACTGTGTAAACCTGATTGATGGCGGTCCAGGTGTAAACTTCGTCACGAGCGGGACGCCACTCGTAGACCTGCACTTTGATCTTGTCGCGGATGCCTAGCCGATAGTCGGCGGCAACCGGGCCTGCATTACCTTGCTCCACAGCCGGTGCCGATTCCGCATTGACCGGAGCGATCGGCTCGATCGCTACGCCCAGACCGAGCAACACGGCAAACGCGCCGGCAGCGGCGCGCGACGACTTTCCTCTCCACGACTGAACAGTGGCAGCGCCTTCCGGCAAGTCGATGCCGGACAGCTGTCCCTGCTGCAACAGGCGTTCGATGGGGGTGGTCATGGCTTGCTACTTTCTAACAGTGTTGCAACCGAATGCTGAACTTGATCGGGCGTCTCTCAATGCGGCCTGCCGAGCGTTCACAACTCGACCTTCGTTTTCGACAAGCTGCGCCGCGTGCTCCCTGCGGAATTTCTCGATCTTCAAGACATTTGTCTCGTACCTTACTACGTCGCTGCTCTGCACCCAGCCCACTAATCGGCTGGCATTCGCTACGCCTCCAACGCGCCGACAAGGTAAAACTAGCCAAAAGGCGTAGTCGGCTTTTTCGGCCACTTCTTCTGACGCCCGTTCAGCGAGCAACCGTGCCTAAACTCCGTACTCGCTCCTTCAGAGTGCGGGCCGCGGCGACGAGCGCCGGCATCCGCGCTGCTGCGAGGCGGGCGAGAAAACCGATCGCCCAACTCATATGCATCGTGATGGCGGCAACGCCGCTCATGAGCCCGAAGGGTTCACGGGAACGTAATGCAAGCAGCATGCCCCAGAGGATACTCGCTCCGACATAGGCCACTGCCGGTAGAAGCGCGACTGGTCCCAGGATCGGCGCCAATATCAGCGAGGCGGCGCACGCGAGGAGCACGACGACTGGCAACGCCTGGCGAGGCTTCGGAGATTTGCCATGCTTCAAAATGGTATTGGCGCGTCCCCATCCGTGCCGACCGTACTGTTTCGAAAGTGCACGCAGCGTGGCGCGGGGGAAGTAGTCGATGGTCAAATCGCCATCAAGGTAAATACGGTGCCCCGCGGCGGCGAGACGGGCATCATATTCGGCATCTTCATTAAAGGGCGCTGTTTCGTCGTAACCGCCGAGCGCCAGGAACGTCGCGCGCTCAAAAGCTGCGTGATGCCCGTGGTCGACGTAGCCGGATTGCCCGGCAATTCGGTGCAATGAGCCGCCGTTTCCGAGTCGGCTGTTTTGCGCAAGCGCAATCGCCTTTTGCATCGGCGTTTTTCCGACGGCACGCATGGGCACGACGACCGAGGCGCTCTTCGTTGCAGCCAGCGTCGCCACGCAGCGGGCCACGAAGTCGGCCGGGTAGTGGGCATGACAATCGGCCCGGACGATCACGCCGGAGCGCGGGTCGCACGCGCGGGCCGCAATATTCAATGCCGCGGATTGTATGCGCCGCGGGTTTGGCAGAAGCTTTATTCGGGGATCGTCGGCGGCCAGCCTGTCCACGATCTCGCGCGTCGCATCAGTGCTGCCGCCGTCCATAACGAGCAGTTCGCACTCGACCGTACCCGCGAGGGGCAGGATCGAATTGATTGCGGCCGCTATATAGCGCTCTTCATTGAGCGCAGGCATGACGATGCTGACAAATTGAGACGGTTTCGACACGCGATACGCCCACTTCCCGCTCGCCGCCCATTTCGGGGCGATGCGCGTTTCAGCTAATCAGGGGAACGGCCCGGACGGCAGATCGCATAACGAGGGACGCCATGCGGCCGCTGGACGGCGAAAGCCCCTCCAGACGCTGGCGCGGGGCCTGTGGTTCGGACCGCGATACTACCGGAGGCGTAAAAGTTTACCTCTCAGGTGGTAGGCACTACCACCCAAGGCTACAGTACATTGAAGCAACATCTGTGCCGACCGGGTAAACAGGACGGCAACCATTTGCCTTCATGGGCACTGCCTCTGCCGACGCGCAACGCTAAGGCAAAGGAACGACCTCGCCGTTTGACGCGGTGCAGCAGGGATAAAAGCGTGGCGGCCGACACAGAGTTGCTTGTCATTGGAGGCGGCGTCGTCGGGCTTGCGATCGCGCGCGAATTTGCGCTCCGCGGTCAGGACGTGCTGCTGATCGAGCGCAACGGCCGGCTCGGCATGGAGACGAGTTCGCGCAACAGCGAAGTCGTGCACGCAGGCCTCTACTACACGCCGAACTCTTTGCGGGCGGGTTTCTGCGTCAGCGGAAAGAAACGTCTCTATGAATTCGCGGCTGAAGCGGGCGTCGCGATCGAGCGTTGCGGGAAACTGCTGGTCGCGACTAGCGAGGCGGAGATCCCCAAGCTCACTGCGATCCGTCAGACCGCGCTTGCCAACGGCGTCGACGACTTGGTCCCGCTCAGCGCGGCGGAGGCTCGTGCACTGGAACCGGAGCTCGCTTGCGTCGCGGCCTGCCTTTCACCCTCGACCGGCGTGGTCGACAGCCACGGCTATATGCAGGCGCTGGAAGGGCACTTAACAAGCCTCGGCGGCATGGTCGTATTGAACACGAACGCGACCCAGATCAAGATTTCGCCGGACGGTACGTTCGCCATCGATACGGAGAGTGGCGGCGAGGCATCGCGGCTCACCGCCAATCGGGTGGTCGTCGCCGGAGGCCTTGGCGCCAGCGTCATTGCGAAGACGCTGCCCTATCCGCCGCCTTATGCGGCCCCGTCGACCTACTTCGCCAAAGGGCATTACTTCGCGCTTTCGGGCCGGGCGCCCTTCCGCCATCTCGTCTACCCAATGCCGAGCGGGTCGTGGCTTGGCGTTCATTTCACGCGCGACACGGCCGGGCGCGGCAAGTTCGGGCCCGATTTCGATTGGCGCGATGCGATCGGATACGAGTTCGAGGACGCCGATGGCGCGCGACGCGCGGCCTTCGCGCAGGCGATAAAGCGATTTTGGCCGGGACTTCCGGACGACGCACTGCATCCCGATTACACGGGCATTCGGCCGAAGACGTCGCGCGAGAACTCGACGGTCGCGGATTTCACCATTCATGGTCCGCGCGACCATGGCCTCGGCGGGCTCGTCACGCTATTCGGAATCGACAGCCCGGGATTGACCTCCAGTCTCGCGATCGGGACATACGTGGCCGACATGATGCTCGCCGCGCGCGCTTAAGCGCGTCGCTTCATACGCGCAGCTCCTTGCACTTGCCCGGAATGTGCACCCAACCCTCGGCGATATAGCCGTTGTGGTGGTGGTGCGGCCTGCTTCGCGAGAAGTCATACCGCCGCCCGCACGAACCCTTTGCGCACTTCCCAACAGACTTCATGCGCGTTTCTCCAGGACGCCACGGCAAAACATGCGCACCGGCAGGTGCCGCCCAGAAAGGAAGCGCCAGCGCGGCGGCGACCACACATCTCATTGTCGTCTTCATGATCAGCTCCTCACATTGGGTCTCATTTTCAGTCGAGCTTCGCGCGCGCTTGCTCCTGGTCGTGCCCTGGCATCGTCAGGGTCACGACCACAACGGCGCCCTTGGCGTCGCCAATCGCAGCCTCTCCCTTGAGGACGTTTTCGGTGTCGGCGGCCAACACGACGTCGAGCTTCTTGCCGCCGGCGAGTACCGTCGCGGTTGCCTTGGCGTCCTTCACGTCTTCGGGCTTGCCGTCTTCGCCGTAGACATGGACTTCGAGCTTGCCGTCCTTGGCAATGATTTCGAGATGATGGTGGCCGCTCTCGACGACGACACCACCGTGTTTGGATTCGTGATGATGGCCTTCGTCCGCAGCAGCCGGCAGCGCGCACGCGATTAGCATGGCGGCGACGGCAATGAGCTTATTCATGGGTGAACTCCGTTTGCGTTTGGGGTTAGAAGGCTTCGGCGCCAACTGTCGCCAGCTCTTCGGCCTGCAGGCGTTCAAGGGGTTTGCGGCCGAAAAGCAGGAAGAGAACAGGCGTCAGGAACGCATCGAGCAGTGTCGCGGAAACGAGACCGCCAAAGATCGTGATCGCTACGGGGTAGAGCATCTCTTTGCCGGGCTCATCCGCGCCGATCATCAGCGGCAGCAACGCGATGCCGGCGGCGAGCGCCGTCATCAGCACGGGTGTCAAACGCTCAAGTGTGCCGCGGATCACCATGCGCGGGCCGAAGGTTTCTCCCTCGAACAGCACGAGATTGATGTAGTGGCTGATCTTCAGGATGCCGTTGCGCGTGGCGATACCGGTCAACGTGATGAAGCCGATTGCGCTCGCGACCGAAAAAGGCTGGCCGGCGATCCAGAGCGCCGCGACACTGCCGATGAAGGCGAGCGGCACGTTGCCCATGACGATCAAAGCCAGCACCGCCGAGCGGTAGCGCGTGTACAAGACAACGAAGATCAAGAGCAGCGATACGGCCGAGAGCGCGCCGATCAAGCGCGCGGATTCTTCTTGCGCCTGGAACTGGCCTTCCAGGCTGGTCGCGTACCCTTGTGGTAGCGGGACCGTGGCAAGTTCCGCCCTTATCGCTTCCACGATGCGGGCCATGTCAGACCCATCAGTGTTCGCGAGGACCGCGATGCGGCGCCGACCGTTTTCGCGTTGTATCTGGTTGGGACCGTCGGTCTCAATAACGTCGGCGACGGCCTTCAGCGGCACCCTGCCCGCGGGGCTTTCGATCAACATATCTCCCAGCGCACGGGCGCTGCGATCGGCATCGCTCAAGCGCAGCACGACATCGAAGCGCTTCGACTGATCGACGACCTGCGACACGACGCGGCCGTTAGACAGCGTCTCCAGGGCTTCGGTGACTTCGCTCGGATTCAATCCGTAGCGCCGGGCACGGTCGTAATCGACGCGGACCTGCATCTGCGGAATGCGGACCTGCTTCTCGGTACGCAGATCCACCACACCCGGTATGGTGCCGAGCCGGCGCTCAAAATCGGCGGCAAGGCCTCGCAGGGTGTCGAAGTCGTCACCGTATATTTTGACCGCGATCTGTGCCTGCACGCCGGACAGCATGTGATCGAGGCGGTGCGCGATCGGCTGGCCGACCGTGATGCTCGCGGGCAGCATCGCGAGACGCGTGCGTATGTCCGACAGAACTTCCTCGCGCTTGCGCGCCGACTTGGCCAGGTCGAGGTCGAGTTCGGTATTGTGGACACCTTCGGCATGTTCGTCGAGTTCGGCGCGTCCGGTACGCCGGCCGACGGATTTCACCTCGGGAACACCGCGTACGATCTGCTCGGCGAGACGACCGATGCGACTCGACTCTTCGAGACTGATGCCGGGCTGCAAAATAACGCTGACCAGCACGGTGCCTTCGTTGAAGGCCGGCAGAAACGCGCGCGGCAGCATGACGGCCGCCCAGGTCGCAATCGCAACGGCGACGACGGGTAGGCCCACGACGAATGACGGTCGTTCAAAGCACCATTCGAGGCCGCGTTTCTGCCAGCGCTTCAGTGTTCGGACCAGCCCCGTTTCGTGCTCGCCAAGCGACTTCATCGGCGGCAGCAGCCAGTAGGCAAGCACCGGCGTCACGGTCATCGACACCGCGAGACTTGCGAGAATTGAAACGATGAAGGCGATACCGAGCGGCGTGAAGAGCCGCCCTTCGATACCCGATAGCGCGAACAGCGGGATGAATACGAGGACGATGATCAATGTGGCGTAGAGAATACCGGATCTGACCTCGATCGACGCCGATGCGACCACCTCGGAGATGCTCCTGCGATCGCGGCCGCCGGACGCGCGCTGCATTCCGAGACGTCGGTAAATATTCTCGACGTTCACCACCGCGTCATCGACGAGCGCGCCGATGGCGATCGCCAAGCCACCGAGCGTCATGGTGTTGATGGACAAACCCATCGCCTGGAAAACGATGACCGTCGTCAGGACCGACAGGGGTATCGCGACGAGTGAAATGAAGGTCGTCTGCCAGTTGAGCAGGAACAAGAACAGCACGATTGCGACGACCACGAGCGCTTCCATTAAAACGCGCATGACGTTCTGGATCGATGTCTCGATGAAGGTCGCTTGACGGAACTGAATATCCGTCACGCGCACGTCGTCCGGCATGACGCGCTGAAGACCTGGCAGCATTCCCTCGATCGCGCGTGTGATCGTTACGGTGTCGGCCGAAGGCTGCTTCTGGACCGCCAGTATCACGGCGGGGCCGGCATTGAAGCCGGCGTCGCCGCGCTTGGTGCGGGCTGCGAAGTCGACATCCGCGACATGCGTGAGCAGGATCGGGTGGCTGTCGCGGTAGGCAACAACGAGGTTGCGCAAATCGTCGATGCTGCTAGTGCGGCCGATATTGCGGATCAGGTATTCGCGGGCGTTGAGATCAACAAAGCCGCCGCCCGTATTGGCGCCAAATTGCTTGATCGCTTTTTCGACCGACGCCACGTCGATATCGAAGGCGGCCATGCGGCGCGGGTCGGGAACGATGCGGTACTGGCGGACTTCGCCGCCGATCGGAATGACCTGCGAGACGCCGGGAATTGTCAAAAGCTGCGGGCGCACCGTGAAGTCGGCGAGTTCGCGCAGCGTCATGGGATCGGTCTTGCTGCTCGACATCGCGAGCAGCATTATTTCGCCCATCACCGACGAGATCGGCCCCATTTGAGCAGAGACATTCGATGGCATCTGCTCGCGAACCAATTGCAGGCGTTCGGAGACCTGTTGGCGGGCGCGATAGATCTCAGTCGACCAGTCGAACTCGACGTAGACGATCGACAGGCCGACACCTGAGACGGAGCGGACGCGCGTCACGCCCGGCATGCCGTTCATGGCGGTTTCTATGGGGAAGGTGATGAGAAGCTCGACCTCTTCGGGTGCGAGCCCCTCGGCTTCCGACATCAGCGTGACGGTCGGCCGGTTGAGATCCGGGAAGACGTCGATAGGAAGCTGGCGCAACGTGAGCAGGCCATAGGCCATGACGGCTAGGCCGGCCACGAGGACGAACAACCGGTTTGCCAAGCTGGCGCGGACGATCGCGTTGAACATGGCGGCCTCTAGCGGATCTGGTTGATGAGTTCGGCACCGCGCGTGACCACGCGGGCGCCGTCTTCAAGTCCCGAAACGACGAGGACGTTCTCGCCATCGAGGGGCGCGGTGCGAACGAGCGCCGCCTCGAAGCGCTCAGGCGCGACCTTGATCCAGACCTGCGATACGCCGCTTGCGCCGCGAACAATGGCGGCATCGGGGAGCGTTACGCCCTTGCGGAGATCGTTTCGCTGCACGACCACCTTGACGGCCATGCCGATGTTGAGGCCGTCGTGCTCACCTTCGACCTCGAACAGGAGCGGCAGCGTTTGCTGTCGCAGCGTCGGGGCGCGGCCGATGTATTTGAGGGAGATGCGGTGACCTTCGTCGTCGATGGCATGTGCGCCGGCGACATCGCCGGTCGCGTGACCGGCGGCGCCGATGGCCTCAACCCAAAGCTTCTGAGGGTCGACGATCTCGAAAAGGGTATCACGCGCGGAGACGACTTGGCCGGGTCTCACGTTAGCGACCGAGATCAGACCGTCAACGGGCGCTTTCAACATCAGCCGTTCGGCCGATTTTGGCGCCAGGGCGCGCTGCTGCACGCGCAAAGCATCGAGTTCGACCTGCGTGTCCTCTATTTCTTTCTGAGCAATAATGCCCGATATGCGGTTCAAGCGATTGAGCTTCTGCTCCGCAATCCGCATCTTGCCCTCTACGTCGGCCGCGAGCTGCTGCAATGCCCCGCGCTCGTACACGGGCATCGAAGGCGCGAGCGCGGCGAGTACTTCGCCCGCTTTCACCTTTTGTCCGACGTATGAAATGCCGCGTTCAGCCAGCTCGATCTGGCCGTCCATCGGCGCTTGCACCTGACCCGCTGACGACGGGTTGGAAATGACCAATCCGCCGAGCTGTTCACCGGAGGTCGCTTGCGCGGACTTGGCGACGATGGTGCGCACTTCCAACAACCGCTGTGAGGGCTTTGGAACCATGACATCGCCATCGGGCAGGCGGCGAGGCGCGTCGCCACTTGCCGCCGGCTTCGGGCTGCCGGCGTGATCTTCGTGCGCGCGCGCATCTGGAAGCATGATCGCGGAAGCGAAGGCAGCGATAACGATGATCTCCGCCGCGTGCTTGATCGCCTTGATCGCGGGCCGGGATAACTGATCAGCATTGCTATCGGCCGGTAAACGCGACGGACGGAACGCAAATGCCAGAAAGAATCCAATGGCCGCCGCGGCAGCGGCGACACCCCAAATCATCGGGTTCAACCAAAAACTCGTGGGCGCTTCGGCGACATTCTCAGCCTCCGGCCCGTGAATATCGAGCACGCCGTTCAGCAGATCCGATTGCCCATCGGCGGTGACGAAGAAAACCAACGCCTTCTCGCCTGGCGAGGAAATCCAATCCTTGTGAAGCTCGTAGGTGCCTGGCGATACCTCCGACGCTTCGGCAGCGGCGATGCCATCGCCGGAGACTTCGATGGTGGCGCCGCCGACAGGTTCGTTTGTCGCCTTGCGATCGAGATAAATCGTCAGAACGTCGCCATTCGCCGTTGCGACGATCTCCAGCTCGCTGCCAACGCTTTCCAGGCGAGGTCGCTCCGACGCTGCGGCTGGCGTTGGAACTTCGGAGTGGCCTTCGTGCGCCCAAGCCATGGACGACGCCACAAGTGTCAGAAGTAGAGCGAGCAAAATGCCGAGCCGGTCCATGCTCAAAAGCCTCGTTTTCGGCTTGAATGGATTTGTGCTCGGAGCGTTGCGATAACCGCCCGGATATCGCGGACGCAGTCGCGGGTTTAGCGCGCTGACGTTCGCTCAATGATTTGGGCCGGGGTCCGCACGCGCCGACGCGAATGGTTGCGATGGCCGCTGTGGCCTATCGCGCGCGATCAGGCGGCGCTTCGCGGTGGGCGGCGCGGTGGATACGGCAGTTCGCCGTGCAAAAGCGCAGTCCCGGCAATACGAAGCTTCCCAGAGGAAAGAAAATTTACGCCGAACTCTAGGCTCGCGGTCGGGAACGCCGAAACGCAGCAGCAATGCGCATGAGTGCCCGGACAAACATCCGAACGGTCATGATCGCCCAAGCCGCTGCCATGGTGATGTTGGTGGGTTGACATGCCCTCAGAGTGTTCTGAATGCGCGAGCGGCGCGGCGTGCGCGCTTCCCAAGTCGTGTCCAGACAACACCGCCGCGGTCAGCACCAACAGGATCAGCAATCGCCGGACGATGCGCTTCATGGAACAAGCAAAACGGTCATTCGGTGAGTTCGTCAAGTACAGGCTCGCCGCAGGGCACAATTTCATGGAACTGTCGTTGCATGAACAAACTTTGGACCGTTTTCCGTCGGCCGGTTCGAACGCGTTCTCCGCTCTGCCAATACTGTGCACCAACGCTTGGCACCCGCTCGGCGCCACACGTCGCCGGAAAAGCAATGTAGAGATTCGAAATCCACAGCAAACGACAACGCAATCGATTGCATCGCAGCAATTGTGGAGACGTTTTGAAATTACTTTGCTTTGGGAAAAAGTCCCGTTGATTGTTGACTGAAATTCGCGTTTTCAGGTCAGGCACGGGATACTTGCCTGCCAAATACTTTGGAAACGTCGGCTAGGTCAGGTGGGACTTGGCGCATGCCTAGCATGCACTTTTGTCCGCTGCGTTGATCCTAACAGGCACACGAGGCAACTGGCGCAAGCGGCGATACATGATACGGATCCGCGAACCGAAGACACAGATCGACCAAGGGACGCTCACTCTAAGAGCGCGGATCGAGGTGCCTTCGAACCGGTTTCCCGAGACGTTATGGTTCGCAATACCGGAAAAATTTGCTTCACTCTGCTCGGCCGGCTTCGAGCCATTTGTCACCGCGCTCAGCTCTCTCGCTTCGTCGCTCGATGAAGAGATCACGTTCGACGGCGAACTCTGCGAACGGCTTGCCCATGGCCTCGACGAATACTGGACGGTGGTCAGCGGCTGGGAACCCGATCAGTTCCGGCCCCTAAGGTTGTGTGCCGAACGCACCGTAGCAAGAGGGCCGTCGGGTGGCGTCGCGGGCGCCGCATTCTCGGGCGGGGTCGATTCCTTTTTTACGCAGTTCCTGGGCTTGCAGCGTTCGGGCGGCTTCAAGCCCGCTTATGCCATTTTCATTCATGGCCTCGATATTCCGCTCGCCGATCGGCCGATCTACGAGCGGGCCGCCGATGCCTATGAGGCGGCGCTGCGCAATATCGGCGTCGAACTGATTAGGGTCGAAAGCAACGTCCGCGCCTTCGTGCCGGCGCGCAACTGGGGCATGGGACATGGCAGCGCGCTGTGCGGCACGGCGCTGGCTTTGGCCGGTGGTATCAACCGCTTCTTCGTGCCGTCTTCCAAAAGCTACGCGACGCTGGAACCCTGGGGATCCGACCCACGCATCGACGGTCTGCTTTCGAGCGATCGCATGCAAATCATTCACGACGGGGCACGATACACACGCTTCGACAAGCTGCGGGCGATGAAAGACTGGCCGCCACTGCGCGCGCTGCTCAGGACCTGCTACGAAAAGCCCGACGCCTTTCACAATTGCGGCGAGTGCCAGAACTGCCGCCGGACCATGATGGTTCTCGACGCGCTTGGCGTGCTGGAGGCATTTCCAACGTTTCCGCGGGTTCGCACGCCGTATCATTTCATCAATAGTCTATGGGAAACGCCGCACGAGAAGCTCTTTGGCGGGCAGGCAATTGCCTACGCCGAGGCCAATGGCAAAGCGAGTACGGCTTGGGCGACGCGGATCGCCATGCAGACGAGCCGTCCTAGGACAGGCCTTAAGCGCGCCAAGGCTGCATCGCGTCCGCTTCGTCGCCGACTGGCGAGCCGCTGGACGGCGACAAGGCCAAGCGAGGCCAAATGATGCCAGCAATGCAGCCGCCGACCTACTTGATCAATCTTGATCGCTCGGCGGACCGGCTGGAACGTATGCGCGCGGAGGCCGATCAGTTCGGGTTTACGTTCGAACGCGTCCCGGGCGTCGACGGCGCTTCGGAGGTTCCGGAGTGGCTGAGCGAGCAGTTCGTGATCGAAAGCGCGATGTCGAGCGGCGAGATAGGCTGCTACGCGAGCCACATGACCGTCTGGAAGCGGGTGCGCGACCAGCATCTCGATTATGCGATCGTGCTGGAGGACGATGCCGAGGTTCCGGATGGCTTCGCCGGAGCGGCCCATGCTGCGATCGCAGCTGCGCCTCCCGATTGGGACATCATTCATCTATCGATCAATTTCAAAAGGCCATCGTATCCC
>CADECN010000059.1 GCA_902825785.1 uncultured Hyphomicrobium sp.
CCACGTCAGGCGTCAACGCAGCACCGATGATGAGCGGGAGGTGCGCGTCCACCTGACCAAAGAGGGACATAATCTGCGCATCGGCGCGCTTGAAGCTCGAAAATTTATCGGACGGCGCTTTCAGATGTCAGAGGACGAAATCATTGATCTGCGCGCCGACATCATGGCGCTGATCGCGCGACTCGACTTTGAGGCTGCGCGCGAATCTCGGGAAAAATAGCGCACCTCGTCACTGCTCTCGCATCGATTTCGCGATGAGATCTGTCAGCGGCCCCACGAGGTACTGAAGCGCGGTGCGTTCGCCCGTCGTAATCAGCACGTCGGCGGGCATTCCAGGCTGAAGCCGCTTCTCGATTTCGGCAGGGACCGTCTTTGGATCGACTTCGACGCGGGCCATATAGTAGGGCTCCTTCGTGTAGTCGTCGAGCACGACGTCGGCACCGACGCGTTGGACTTTGCCGAGAATTGTCTTGAGGCCTCGCGCCGCAAAGCCCGGCAAGCGTACTTCCGCCTTCTGCCCCGGTTCCACGTTGTCAATGTCGAGCGGCGACACGCGCACCGCCATGACCAGCTTGTCACCGGTGGGCACAAGTTCGGCCAGGGTTTCGCCCGGTCTAATCACGGCGCCGGAGCTGTGGACCTTCAGGCCCTGAACAATTCCGTCCTGGGGCGCGCGAACCTCAACCCGGTTCATCACGTCGTCGGCCACACGGGTCTTTTCGCGGATATCGGAAAGGCGCGCGCGGACTTCGGCCAGTTGCTGGCCCGCTTCTTCGCGGAATTTCTGCTCAAGCTGCGAGATTTGAATTTTGGTCTCGCGCTGAACTTCGCCAAGGCGCGCCAGTTCGCCCTGCATACCGCCGAGTTCGCCTTCCAGGCCCGACTTCTGGCGCTGCAGCGCCATCAGTTTGCTCTTGGGGTACAATCCCTTTTCACGCAACTCGGTCAGGCTTGCGAGTTCACTCGAGAGATTGGTGATCTGATCGCTGAGCGACTTTTCCTTGCGCTGCAGGCCGCTAAGCTCGCTTGAGGTCTGCTCGAAGCGTGTGCGCAAGATCATGGTCTGGTTATTGAGCGACGCACGGCGCTCGTCGAACTGACGCTCCTGATCGGCAAGTGCCGTGGCGGTCTCGGGCACGGACCGGCGCGAAACGATTTCGGCAGGGAAGGACAGTGTTTTTGCGCCTTCGCGTTCGGCCGAGAGCCGAGCCTCTTGGGCAAGCGCGGTATCGAGCTGCTTTCTCATCATGTCGGAGTTGGCCTGTGCCTGCGTTGGCGCGAGGCGGAAGAGAACGTCACCCTCCTTAACCGGCTGCGCCTCCTTCACGAGGATCTCGCGGACGATGCCGCCTTCCAGATGCTGGATCGTCTTGGTGCTCGATTCGGCGGCCACCCGACCTGGCGCGACGGCGGCGCTGTCGAGCGGCGCGATGGCGGCGAAGGTTCCAAAAATGCCGAAGACGAACGATATCGCCGTTGCGCCAAGCATTGCGAAAGCCATGTGATCGCTGCTTGCAGACTGTCGTGCGATGACGGTGCTCATAACACTCTCCTTTATTAAGCGGCGGATACGGGTTGCAGGGCAGGAACGGGCTCGGACGGACGGCGCAGCTCGGTGAGCTTTGGCCCGTTGAGCTTGGCGAGCACCTCATCGCGATCGCCGAAGTATTGAACCTTGCCGGAGGTCATGAGCAGCACGCGTTCAAGTTCGCGCAGCAGCTGGGGCTTGTGGGTGACCGCGATGACTGTCGTCTTACGAGCTTTCAATTGGGCGATGGCGCGCGCCAGCGCCGCTTCACCTTCGGCATCCAGGTTCGAATTCGGCTCATCTAGAATGACGAGGCAGGGGTTGCCGTACAGTGCGCGGGCCAGTGCGATGCGCTGGCGCATTCCGCCCGACAACACGACTTCGCCGTCGCCAAGCACGCTTTGATACCCGTTCGGCTGCTTCAGGATCGCTTCATGGACCCCTGCTGCCTTGGCGGCCGCAATCACCGCTTCATCGTCGGGGGTCCCGAGCCGCGCGATGTTCTCAGCGATGGTGCCGGCGAAGAACTCGATGTCCTGCGGCAGATATCCGATGCTGGCGCCGAGCTGCTGGCTGTCCCATTGACCGAGCGCGGCGCCGTCGAGGCGGACTGCGCCTAGAGCAGGCGTCCATATTCCGGCAAGCGCTTTCGCAAGCGATGATTTGCCACCACCCGAAGGACCGATGATAGCGAGCGAAGCACCTGCATCGAGTGTGAAACTCACGTCCCTCAGGATTGTCGCGTTACCCTTGGCGGGCTTCAGCGCCAGGCCTTCGACCGATACGCGGCCGAGTGGCATGGGAAGTACGGTAGCCGCGGGTGCCGCCGGCAGTTCGGTGAAAACCTCGCGGAGCCGGCGGAAGGCAGCACGCGCGTTCGAAATCCGCTTCCAGTTTGCCACCGCGTGCTCGACCGGCGCGAGTGCGCGGCCCATGACGATCATGGACGCCATCATCACGCCGGGAGAAATCAGCCGGTCGATAGCGAGCCACGCGCCGGCGCCGAGCAGGGCCGTCTGCACACCCATGCGCACGATCTTCGTGGCCGAGGCATAGATCGCGGCTTTCTCGCTCGCCGTCGTCTGGCTTGCGAGTGCCGATGACTGGGCGCCGAGCCAGCGTTCGAGCACCGCCGCCCCCATGCCGAGCCCGCGAACGATTTCAGCATTGCGAAGACTGCCGTTCGCGAAGCGCTGCGCGTCGGAGGCATGTTTTCCGGCTTCCTGAAGCCGGTCGCGCGTGGCGACTTCGGTGAGAAGAGCGCAGGTGAAGATCAAAACCGCCCCGCTGAGAGCAACGAGGCCAAGGACCGGATGAAAGAGGAAGCAGACGCCGACGAATATCAGCGTCCAGGGCGCGTCGAAGAGGGTCGATATCGTGCCGCTTGCGAGCGCCTCCCGGATGGTCTCGGCATCCTTCATCGACTGTGTCGCGACCGCGGGCCGGCCGGCAAGCTGGGCGCGCATCGCCAGTTCGAACACCGGCCTGGAGATCATTTCGTGAAAACGCACGCCGCCGCGCACGAGAACGCCAGAGCGCGCATATTCAAGAATGCCGGTAAAGACCAGAAAGACCGTAACGATCAGCGTCAGCAGCGCCAGCGTGCCGAGGTTCCGGCTCGACAGTACGCGGTCGAAAACTTGCATGGAATAGAGGGGCGAGGCAAAGATCGCGAGGTTTACGAATACGCTGATGCCGAAGGCCCAGCGCAATGCCGGTCGCGTTGCCGCGAGTGCCTCTGCTAGTGGATTCCGCTCCCGGCGCATGCCCATCTCCTCCCAAACAGGATCTGGAGCGATGCTTTATATTTGGGGCGGGCGCGCCGAAGTTCCCTGCGGAACGGGACTTGGCAATCCGGTGGCATGCTCGCGCGGCTGTCTGTCAGGCCGGAAGCGGGGCAACAACTCGGCGGTAGAGATGCCGTGTCGCATGTTCAAGCACCGGCAGGGTCACGACGAGGCCGGCGAAGAGCGGCAGTCTGGAAACGAACGCTGCACGCAATGCGCCTCTCGCATTGCCCGCGTCCCTTGCCGCCGGTCGCGCGATCGGCGGTTTTTTTGCACCTGAATTATTTGGGTGTGCTGCGCGCCGTGGGCGTGACGACCTCAACCTCATCGCCCGGACGCAACAGGGCATTCGGGCTCACGATCACGCGGTCGTCCACCGTCAGACCCGACGTGATGACGACGCGTTCGCCCAAATCGCGCGCGACGCTCACCCCCTTCAGCACGACGCGGCTCTGAGCATCCACCAATGCCACCACTTGGCGTCCTTCGCGCGTGATCAGCGTGTTGGTCGGCACGCTGACCGCACCATCCGCCTGCGGGATGTTGATCACGACCTGGCCGTTGAGCCCGGCCGGCACACGATCGTCAGGGTTCGGCATCAGCAGTTCGGCGCGCATCGTGTTGGACGACTGCTCGATGAGCCCGGCGGTTCGGACCACGCGGGCGGCGAGAACCTCGCGCGGCAGCTCAGCGAACGTGACCTTTGCCTCCGCGCCTGGCTTCACCAGAAGGGACGAAGATTGGGGCACGTCGATCTCGACGCGCAGTTCATTCAGCCGGGCGATGCGTAGCAGGTAACTTCCCGGCTGGCTCGAGTCGGCCGAAACCTTGTCGCCGCGCTCGACCTGACGCGCCACGATCGTGCCGCTGAATGGGGCGCGCACGGTCTGGAAGCTGCGCACTTCTTCGAGACGCTTTACCTCGGCCCCGGCTGCGGCGAGATCGGCTTCCGCCGTCATCTTATTGGCGCGGCGCTCATCAACCGTTTGTGCCGACACGTGGCCCTGGCCGACAAGGCTTTCGCCGCGCTTCAGGTTAACCAGGGCCAGTTCGAGGCGCGCCTTGGCCTGATCTACCGCGGCGCGTGCGCGCAGCAATTCCTGTTCCACCTCGGGCGCGTCGATCGTCACCAGCACATCAGCTGCATTCACCCGGTCGCCGATATCGACATGCCGCTCGGCGACGACGCCGGTTGCGCGCGAAGACACAAGCGCCTGCTCGGCCGGCGCGGTGCGTCCGGAAAGCGTCAACGTCGAAGCTCCCGGCGCGGGTTCTGGGCGAACGACGCGCACCGAACGTATCGGCTGCTTGCCGCTCGGCGAGACCTTGGCGGCCAGCGCGGGCGCGCGAAAGCCGCCCAATGCCATGCCGCCGAGAAGATCAGGCCTCAGCAGTGCGACGGCGGCGCCGGTGGCTGTCACCGCCGCGACGCCTGCAAGAGCCATTGTCCTCAACCGCATTCTCGTCTCCGTCTTTATTCTGCCGGCGCCATCGCCGGAATTGACTTGCCGTCCTTCGCCTCGTCGTGCGCCTCACGTCGCCGCCCGATACCGGCCAAGGTCGCAAACAGGAAAGGCACGAAGGTCAACGTCGCGCACGTCCCGAACACAAGTCCGCCGACAACGGCGCGGCCGAGCGGCGCGTTCTGCTCTCCACCTTCGCCGTGACCGAGCGCCATCGGGAGAATTCCGACGATCATGGCCGTCGCCGTCATCAGAACAGGCCGCAGTCGCGTGCGCGCGGCGTCAATCGCTGCCTGTGTCGGATTTTCACCTTCATAGAGCCGATCGCGCGCGAAACTGGTCACCAGAACGCTGTTGGCGGTGGATACGCCGATCACCATGATGAGGCCGGTAAGCGCGGGAACCGAAAGCGCCGTGCCCGTGATGAAGAGCGCGAACAGCGCGCCGGAGATGGCGACCGGAAGGCCGCCCATCGCGATGCCCGGCATGATCCACGACTGGAAGTTCACCACCATCACGAGATAGACGAAGATCGCCGCCATCAGCAGGCCGCCCAGCATCTCGGTATAGGCGTTTTCCATCGATTGGGCCTGGCCCGCAATTTCGATGCGATTGCCGGGTTTCAGGCGGGCACGCAGTTCGTCGATCGCTCTCGCGACGTCGCCGTAGACGCCGCCCAGGTCGCGACCTTCCACGTTGG
Source organism: uncultured Hyphomicrobium sp. (assembly GCA_902825785.1). Taxonomy (GTDB): domain Bacteria; phylum Pseudomonadota; class Alphaproteobacteria; order Rhizobiales; family Hyphomicrobiaceae; genus Hyphomicrobium_B. The sequence goes on from CADECN010000059.1 coordinate 5,479, forward strand.
CGAGGATCGTGGTCGTCGGCTGCAGCATCGTGCGCTCGACGTTCGCCGGGATCGTGCGCAATTGCAGCGACGCGATCGAGCGGAGCGTGACCATTTCACCGCCGCCGGCCGGCCGCACCGGCGTATTCAGCAATTGCTCGAGCGAGGTCAGGTTGACCGGTGGCGCCACCACTTGGACGATATATGATGCGCCCAAAGCCGGGTCCGCCCAGTAGTTCGGCGACACTGTGCTCGATGCTCCGAGCGCCGCCAGCAGCGCAGTCGCGGCGTCCTGCGGCGTGACGCCGGTCTGCAGCGCGCGCACGCGATCGATCTCGAGGTAGTAGGAGGGAAGATCGCGCACCTGCTTTTGCGCGACATCGACGGCGCCCGGAATATTGCGGACGCGCGCCATCAGTTCTCGTGCGATCTCGGCGTTGCCCTGCGCATCGCGCCCGATCACGCGCACCTCGATCGAGGTCTGCGCGCTTCCCGCCAATGTTTGCGAGGTTGCGTCGGCAGGGCGGAAGTAGGTGACGAGTTCGGGGAACTTGTCCTTGAACATCTGCCGGATCTTGCTGACGTACTGAAGCGTCGGCGCGTGCTTGTCGGCCAGCTGGACGAGGATCTCGCCGTCGAACGCGCCGATGACGCCGCTTTCCACCCACGCCATGTTGATCGGTTCGGGGCTGCCGATATTCTCGGCGATGAACCCGACCTCGTCCGGCGGAATGATCGCGCGGATCTCGCGCTGGACGTCAGCGAACTTGCGGGCCGTCTCCTCAAGCCGCGTGCCCGACTCCGCGCGCACGTAGACGCGGATCATGCCGGCGTCCGTCTCGGGGAAGAATTCGCGCCCCAAGTGCGCGGCGGCCCAGGCGCCAAGCGACAGCGCGAACGCAATCCCGGCGAGCGGTAGAATTTTGAAGCGCAGCTGCAGGCGCGCGAACGCCGCGACGACGTTTTCCAGAAACCCGAGCAGACGATCGACCGCGCGCGCAAACCCGGTGAACGGGCCGGCTCCTTCCGGCGCATGTGCGGCATGAGGCGACAACATCAAGGTCGCCAGTGTCGGCACCAGCGTGCGCGACAGAATGTAGGATGCCGCCATCGCGAAGATCACGGCCAGCGCCAGCGGGATGAAGACGAACGCGGCGGTGCCGGTCAACAGGAACAGCGGCGAAAACACGATGCAGATGGCGAGTGTCGAGACGAACTCCGGGAATGCCACCTCGCTCGCGCTCTTAATGACCGCCTCGTGCAGTCCGAGGCCCGCTTCGAGGTTGCGGTTGATGTTCTCGATCTCGACCAGCGCGTTGTCGACCAGAATGCCAATCGCCAGCATCAAGCCGCCGAGCGTCACGAGGTTAAAGGTGTTGCCAGTTAGCGCGAGGCCCGCGATCGACGCGAGCAGCGCCAGCGGGATCGAGGTCAACACGATCAGGCAGGAGCGCCAGCTTCCCAGGAACACCAGCACGACGAATGCGACCAGCAGTGCGACGATGACCGCTTCGACAAGCACGTTATCGATGGCGTGCTGGACGAACACGGATTGATCGAACACGGGCGCGATGGTTATGCCGTCAGGCGCGGCGGCCTGCAGCTCGGGTAGCCGATCGCGAATCTGGCGGATGATGTCGAGCGTTGAGGCGTCGCCGAGCTTCAGTATCGAGACGATGACGGCATTCTGGCCGTCCAGCCGCGCGATGTTGTTTTGTACCGCTTGCCCGTCGCGCACGCTCGCTACGTCCGACACCTTAATAACGCGGCCGTCGACCGACCGCAGCGGCAGGTCGGCAAAGCTCGCGACGGTCTCAGGGCTAGCGTTGGTGGTGATCGCGATCTCGCGCGAATCGACGCGCAGCGTACCGGACGGGAGCGTCAAATTCTGGGTGGTCGACGCGCGCACGATGTCGCTCGCCGAAATGCCGTAGGCTTGCAGGGCCTCGGGCTTCAGGTCGATCATCACCTGACGCGACGCACCGCCGTAGGGCAACGTCAGACGGATACCGCGGATCGACTGGATCTGAGCGCGCAACTGCAGGCGCGCGTAGTCGTAGAGCGCGCCGTCGGTCAACGTATCGGACGCGAGAACGAGCTGGATGATCGGCACGCTGGAGGGGACGAAAGGAACGATCAGCGGCGGATTGGTGCCGGGCGGCATGCGCCGCAGGATGGTCTGGCTGACCGCCGTCACCTGCGTGAACGCGGTCGTGACGTTCGTTCCGGGCTGGAAGCTGACGCGCACCACGCCGACACCGTTGATCGTCTCGGAACGGACTTCGCGCAGGTTGTCGACGTTGTTCATGATCGCGAGTTCGCTGAATGATGTCAGCTTGCTCGCCATCTCTTGCGGGTTAAGGCCCTGGTAGGTCCAGATCAGGTTGATCGCCGGGATATTCACCGGTGGCAGAATGTCGGTCGACATGCGCTGCGCGCTCAGGCCGCCGATCAGCAACAACAGAGCTGCCAGAACGCCGATGCTGTGCCGGTGACTGATCGCGTATCGGACGATCCACATACCCTCAAAATCCCCTTGCCGACCTTCGATCGGCAGCACTAGCGCTTCACATTAAGACAGGCTTAAGCGGGTCCTCGATCCGAGCGTCAAGACAATATGTCCAGCTATGCGTTGGCCAATGCGTTCGACTTGCCTGATATTTCGGCGGCGGCCCGACCGCTCGGATGGACGACGCGCTCAGCCGAAATCACGATCTGCGCACGCAGGCCCGGTCCCGGAACGCGGCTTTCCAGTCGCAGCGCCATGCCGTCCTTCTCGAGCGCCGTCTCGGCGATGGAAAGTCCGAGGCCACTTCCGACCGCGCTCTTGTGGCGACCTCTGAAGAAACGCTGCGTCACGCGGTCAAGCTCCTCGTTCGGGATGCCCGGACCATTGTCTTCAAGTGTGATGAGCACACTGCCGTTGGCTCTCTCAAGCGACCAGCGCACGTCGTGCGGGTTCTCGGCGTACTGGATGGCGTTCTCCGTCAAGTTGCGAATGGCGACGTGGAAGGCGTCCGGATTGGCCATGATCCTACAGCCGAACAGTTCGTCGGCTATTGCCGCTGGCGCAGGGTTGTCATGCGTCTTCAAATCGTCGCAGGCGTTCTTCAGCCGCGCGCCGGCGTCGATCCATTCCTGCTCGGCGCAGCCGCTTGCATCGACCTGCGCGAGCGCCAGCAGTTGTTTTGCCATGCGCGTCGTGCGGTCGGCGGCGGCAAGCGCATTCCTCAGCGCGGCGTCGCGCGTCTTGCCGTCGGTTGCCGCAAGCGCAATCTGGACCTGGGTTCTAAGACCCGCGAGCGGCGTGCGCAGTTCGTGCGCGGCGTAGGCCGTCACACTCCTTTCGTGCTCGCGTGCCGTGACGACCTTGCCGAACAGATCGTTGAGGCCGTCGACAACGGGGCGGATTTCCTTCGGGCTCGGACCGATGTCGAGCGCGCTCAAGTCGTCGGCGCCGCGGCTTGACACGGCTTGCGTCAGGCGATGCAGCGGCGCCAACCCCTGCCTTATGGCAAGCCAAATGAGCCCGCTCAGGAGGGCGAAAACTAGGATGCCGGTGCCGGCCAGCCCCCACATCAGCTCGCGCACGAGCCGTTCGCGATGACTGACGCTGTCGCCGACCAGAACGCGCACGCCGCGTTCCCGATCCTCGCGCGCATAAACGCGCCAGCGCGTGCCGTTGATCAGTTGATTTGAGTAACCGCTGCTGACATTCGTCAGCTGCGTCATCGGCGCTTCGTGCGATTTACCGACGAGGCGTCCGTCGATCGACCATATCTGGCAGGCGAGCTGGAAGTTCTTGCCCACGGTTTCGATCGGCTTCGACTGCTTGGCGATGCGCGCGCCGGACGTGGCGGTCGTCACATTGACATCGGAGCTATCGATCAAGGACGCGACCATGGTGGTCGCCTCCTCGAGGCGCGCGTCGAGCACGCGCTCCAGCTCTTGGCGGCTGCCGGAATAGATCCAGGCCATTCCGGACAGCCACACAAGGCCGGTCGCCAGCAGAACGAGCCCATAGAGGCGTGCGGTCATCGATCTCATGCCATCGCCTCATGGACGCGCGGGGGGCACAGCGGGCGGCGCAATGCCACCCGACACCTGTGAGCTTAAGACAAGCTTAAGCGCGCATAGAGCTGGAAATTCAATATAATACAGGAGAAAAAGTGCCCCTCAGCGGCAAACAAAAGGATCGCCCGTGCGCGTCTTGATCGTGGAAGACGATTCCCTGCTGCAAGACGGGTTGACCGTTGGGCTCGGGCTGCACGGTATTGGAGCCGAGGCGGTTGGCACGTGCGCTGATGCGCTCGCGGCTCTGGCGACGACACCCTTCGACGCCGTCGTGCTCGATATCATGCTCCCCGACGGCTCGGGCTTTGACGTCCTGCGCGCGCTTCGCCGTTCCGACAACGCGGTGCCGGTGCTGCTGCTCACGGCGCGCGACAGCGTGGCGGACCGCGTGCGCGGTCTGGACGACGGCGCCGACGACTACCTAGGCAAACCGTTCGATCTGGATGAGGTTGCGGCGCGGCTGCGGGCTTTGCGGCGTCGCGCCGTCGGGCGCGCCACGCCGACAATCGTTTGGCAGGGGCTGGAGATCGACCCCGAACGCCAGGTTGTCCTGGAGAGAGGGGAATCCATCAGCCTGTCGCGGCGCGAGTTCGCACTTCTTAAGGCGTTGGCGGAGCGCCCGGGGGTCATCCATTCCAAAGCGGAACTGGAGGCCCTCCTCTATGGCTGGCAGGAAGAGGTCGAAAGCAATGCGGTTGAGGTGCACATTCATCACCTGCGCGCCAAGATCGGCCGCGACCGCATCGAAACGGTTCGCGGACTTGGCTATCGCGCGAAGGCGTAGCGTCGCCGGCTAAATTTTACCGGGTCGGCAAAGCCATCAGCGCCTTCCGATTCCTTATCGGACTAAAGTTGAGCGCTGTGACGTGCGCGATAAGATTAAATTCGCCATAGGCGGCACCACCAATCCGGCTCGACCGGTAGTGATACTTCCGGCAGATCGCACCACTTCTTATGGATCAGATAATAGGTGCACTCGCGGCAGCGCATCAGCGCGCGCCCGTACGGACGATCGAGAAAGCCCGCGACGACAAGTTTGGAGCGCAAGTCCGTAGGCTCCAACTCGCGGAGTTCTTTTAGAATTTCGGCAAACTCCGCGTGCGATTTCGGGAATGGATCGGTGATCGTCTCCATTCCCGTGGCGAGCAGATTTTCTATATCCGAGATTTTTCGATCCCGGTCCGTTACACCGCATTCCGACATTTCGACCCCGATATTGACGCTCCCGGATCGGAATTTAGCCGTTCAACGTTCAATTAATCATTAAGCGCGCTATTGCATTGAGCGCAATTGGCTTCGAAATATTAACCTCAACTCCCTAATGTCTGGCGCATATCAGTATTCGGCGGGCGCGTACTTAGATGGCAACCCTCGATCCAACCGAGGAAAAACTTCGCGAGCAGTATGCGCGCCTCTATACCGCGGTGAACAACACCAACCACGGGCTCGCTCTTTTCGACAGCACCGGCCGGATCGTTGTTTGCAACGACTTGTACGCGCGCCTCTACAGACTGTCGCCCAATCAGGTTCGACCGGGCACGTCGGCCGACCAGATCACACGGGCGCGCAAGGCGAAGGGTATCGACATCATCGAGGCGCTGTTGGACGATTCCTTCGCCGCCGACGGTATCGACCTCAGGTCCACGACCGATCTGCACATGCTCAACGACGGCCGCCGACTGCAAACATCCTGCCAGCCGCTCTGGGACGGCGGATGGGTCAGCATCCACGAAGATGTAACCTCGCGCATCGCGCTCGAGCAGAGGCTCGCGCATTTGGCGCATAACGATGCGCTGACCGACCTGCCGAACCGCAATCAGCTGCTCGAAAAACTGAAGACCGAGCTAGGGCACGTTCCATGCCCGTCGCTGTTCGTGCTGCTACTAGATCTCGACGGTTTCAAATACGCCAACGACACGTTCGGGCACGCCTTCGGTGACGAGATCCTTCGCATTGTCGCGCGCCGACTGCGGCGCTGCGTGCGTGAGACGGATTTCGTTGCCCGCCTCGGCGGCGATGAATTCACAGTCGTGCTTTCGGGCGTCTTGGACGGCAACGACGTAGCGATTGTCGCCAATCGCATTGTTGACGCGCTGCGCGCACCTATCAGCCTGCGCGGCAAGCATCTGACGATTGGAGCGAGCATCGGCATCGCGCCGGCGACCGACGGTCAGACCGCCGATGACATATTAAACCACGCCGATATTGCGATGTACCGGGCGAAAGACGCGGGCGGAAATACGTTCTGCCTGTTCGATCCGGAGATGGATCTGGCGATCAAGGCGCGCAGACAGCTCGAATCGGAGGTTCGCACCGCGGTCGCCGCGCAGGCATTCGAGCTCTACTACCAGCCGCTTGTGCACCTCGCCAGCAACAGGGTGGGCTGCTGCGAAGCCCTGCTGCGGTGGACTCACCCGACGCTAGGGCCGATCTCGCCGGCGCAATTCATCCCCATTGCAGAAGAAGCTGGGCTGATGGACGAGTTGGGCCAATGGGCGCTGACGAGAGCCTGCCTGGATGCCACGACGTGGCCTGAGCACGTGAAGGTCGCCGTCAATGCGTCCGCCGTGCAAATCCGCAATCACACGCTCGTCAAAAGCGTACGCACCGCGCTTACAGCGTCGGGACTGGCACCGGAGCGGCTCGAAATTGAGATCACCGAATCCACACTGATGCGCAACGTCGATACGACGGTGAGCGCGCTGCAAGAGTTGCGTATGCTCGGCGTGAAGATCGCGATGGACGATTTCGGAACGGGCTATTCGTCCCTCGGATATCTGCGCACGTTCGCGTTCGACAAGATCAAGATCGACCGCACCTTCGTCAACGGCCTCGGACACGATCGCGACGCACTCGCCATTCTGTCGGCGATTTGCGCGCTGGCAAAGAGCCTTCGGGTCAGAACGACGGCGGAAGGCGTCGAGACTTCTGAACAGCTCGACATCGTCCGCACGCTCGGCTGCACGGAAATTCAAGGCTATATTTTCAGCCCGGCGAGGCCGCTTGCCGACGTGCAAAAGCTGGTCCGTGCGCCAAGCGCTGCGCTTCTTTCACCGAAATTCGCCCCGCCGGCCGCGAACCGCACGGCTTATGGGCCGCGCGTCGCAGGCATTACGCGGCTGCGCAGGATCGCGCATTGCCGTCGCACCAAATCCCCGACGCTCACAACAGGCAGCGGCGCGGAGGCGGAGCTTCGCGGATAGCCGAACTCGGCACTGTTTCGCTTTTGCGCTTTATGGGCTGCGCGCCCAGCGCCTCACTGGGGCTGCTTCTTCCCGACCACCACCTCGCCATCCTCTTTTCTGAACGTGCCGATCTCCGGGTTCGGCAGGATTTCAAGGACGACTTCTGACGGCCGGCAAAGCCTTGTCCCCAATGGCGTGACGACCATCGGCCGATTGATCAGGATCGGGTGCGCGATCATGAAATTGATCAGCTCGCCATCGGTCCATTTTGGGTCCGAAAGACCGAGGTCGTCGTAGGGCGTTCCCTTCTGTCGAAGCAGGTCGCGCACCGTCAGGCCCATGTCCTTGATGAGCCTCACCAGTTCCGTCCGCTTGGGCGGATGCTCGAGATATTCGACAATTCGCGGTTGCTCTCCGCTCTGCCGGATCATCGCCAACACGTTGCGAGATGTTCCGCATTTGGGATTGTGGTAGATCGTGATGGTCATGCCAGATGCACATGCTGAAGCTGCCGCGTGCTTGGCGGCCCGGGTTGTATAGGTTTTTCGGTGCCGTCAGGCAATTCGAGCGGCGACGTTAGGAAAAATGTCGGTCGCTGCCCTTCGTCTTCAGGCAAATGTTACCTTGTGCGCGCACCTCACTTGCCTCGGCCACGGGCTCGCACATCATGTGCTCGCTTTAAAGTTCGACACCCAAGGGAGTGGGCAATGGGATTGGTCCGCGCAGGCGCTATAGCCGTATTCGCTATGCTTGGGATCTGCTGCACCAGCGTCAGGCCGGTGCACGCTGAACAGGCCTCGCTCACGGAAAAACTCAACGCCTATGTCGGGTGCATCAACCGGCTCTCGGAGCGCTCCTACGACTCGCGGGCGCGCTATTTTAGCTGGGTCGGAAAGAAAGGTCCGACCGGCAAAGAGCGCATCATCTACGGCACATACACGATCTACGAAACGGATGGCTGCAAGGCCGGCGTCGAGAAGGCGAATACGCTTGAGCCACACGATGCCGATCTCGAAGCGGCGGCATCGGCCTACGTCGACGCCGTGGTCGCGCTCGAACCGCTATTGAAGGACGCCGACGACTACTACACGCAAGAGAACTACAAAGATGACAAGATGGCCAAGGGCAAGGCGCTGCACCCGCAGCTTGTTGCCGCCTGGACCGCGTTCGCGACCGCCGACTCCAAATTGCGAAACGGCATCGAGACGATCCAGGAGAAGCTCGACGCGGAGCGTCTTGCCGAAATCGAGAAAAGCGAAGGCCGCAAGGAGCGCTATCACATCCAAGCGCTGATGATGCGCGCCAAGAGACTGATGCGGGCCGAGAGCGCGGAGAAGCCGGAGCTTGCGAAAATCACCGAGGCGCTGGCCGCCTATGAGGAGATCGCTAAGTCCGCAGAGGAATATGCCACCGCCAACAAGGGCAGCAGCATCGATTCATTCTTCATAAGCAGCTCGAAATCGTTTCTGACGACGGCAAAACAGCTCATGCGGCGCATCCGGGACAAGGTGCCCTACAGCAGCGGCGATCGAATGATCCTTGAGACGGGCGCGGGTGCCTGGATGGTTGAAGGTTCGCCGGCGCGCCTTTTGCGCGACTACAACGAGCTGGTCGAAAGCTACAACCGCACCAATCGCTGACAGCGGGTGCTATGGCAGAACCTTTGCGTCGGGCGCGAGGCCACGCGTCGGAACCCACCGCCCCGCCGCGCGTTTCTTGAGCGGTATCAGCAAACGGTTCTCGCAAGTCGCCCCATGGAAAATGAACGCGCCCGCGCTTGGGCTCTCATGAAAGATCTGGATTTCTGCATGCTGGTCACGCAACCGGCCGCTGGGATGCGGGCACGCCCGATGTCATCAATCGTGAAACAGGATGAGGGCCGAATTTATTTCCTTACCGACGCAACGGCGGCGAAGGATGAGGAGATTGTTGC
>CADECN010000060.1 GCA_902825785.1 uncultured Hyphomicrobium sp.
CGCTGGGGCGGCCATTTTGAAATGGAAACGGGCGCCTTGTATGGGGCGCCCGTTGTCGGGGGTCAGATCAGTTTCGCCATCGCGACCGCCGTGTCGGCCATACGGTTCGAGAACCCCCACTCGTTATCGTACCAACTGAGCACACGCACGAGCGTTCCGTCCATCACCTTGGTCTGATCGAGGTGAAATACCGAGGAGCGGCTGTCGTGGTTGAAGTCCGTCGACACGTTTGGCTGATCGGTGACGCCGAGAATGCCTTTGAGCTCCTGGCTCGCGGCCCGCTTAACGGCGGCGTTGATTTCGTCTTTGGTGGTCTCTCGCTTGGCCACGAATTTGAAATCAACAACCGACACGTTTGGAGTAGGTACGCGGATCGCGGTGCCGTCCAGCCTACCGTTGAGTTCAGGAAGCACGAGGCCGACGGCCTTCGCGGCGCCCGTCGAAGTCGGGATCATCGACAACGCGGCAGCGCGACCGCGATAGAGGTCTTTGTGCAGAGTGTCGAGCGTCGGCTGATCACCGGTGTAGGCGTGGATTGTGGTCATGAAACCTTTGTCGATTCCGACGAGGTCGTTCAGGACCTTGGCGACTGGCGCCAAACAGTTGGTCGTGCACGAGGCGTTGGAAACGACGAGATGATCCTTGTTCAGCTTGTCGTGGTTGACGCCGTACACGACAGTCAGGTCAACCCCGTCGGCCGGAGCCGACACCAGAACGCGCTTGGCGCCGGCATCGAGGTGCGCCTTCGCCTTATCCTTCGTCGTGAAGATGCCCGTGCACTCAAGCGCGACGTCGACGCCCATCTCCCTGTGCGGAAGCTCGGCCGGGTTCTTGATGGCTGTAACCTTGATTGGCCCGCGACCCGCGTCGATTGTATCGCCGCTGACCTTTACCTCTTTCGGATAGCGACCATGAACGCTATCAAACCGAAGCAGATGGGCGTTGGTTTCGACAGGACCAAGATCGTTGATCGCAACCACTTCGATATCATCGCGCCCGCTTTCGATGATCGCGCGCAAGACGTTGCGGCCGATGCGGCCGAAGCCGTTGATCGCGACCTTCACAGCCATAGTGGGGAATCCTCCGCAAATATTGTGAGATCAGCACCGCGTCATTGTGCGCCGTGGTCTTCACGTCGCATTGCGGTTCGCGGGTGTTTAACGTGACTGCATGGGTGCCTGTCAATGCGGCAATCCCCGCGCGACATACATCGTTCGGAGTTGGTTTTTCGGTCAATTGCCTGCGATATGATTTGGTCGTTTGTTGACGTGGCCAGCGGCTCACCCGTAACGTGGTTAACCCTTGTTGGGTGATCGCCGCGTCATTCGCGTCGCCGACAATACTGCGGTGAGGGCCATGACAGAACGCAGCGCCGCCAAAATTAAACGTTCAGAAGACCCCAAGCCGGCCCGCAAAGCAGCGGGTGCCGCGGCTTCGGCCGCCGAAATTGCGCGCCTGGAAGCGGAATTGGCGGCGGCGTTGAGGCGAATCGAAGAATTGGAAAAATGCCATCAGGATGTGGTCAACCGCATTGAATGGGTTATCGATTCGCTTCATAACTTGCCTCATGGCAAGTAACGCAGTCGTGCGTCGCCGAGCGTCGGGGAGGGCGGGCAAACCGCCGGCAGGACGTGTCCGAGGTCGCGATTACTTTCAACCACCGGACCTATCGTTTCGCCTGCGATGAGGGCGAGGAAGAGCGTCTTCGCGCTATTGCGGCATACCTCAAGACAAAACTCGACGCACTCTCGGCCGAGCACGGCCAAGTTGGAGACGAGCGCCTCGTGCTGATGGCTGCGCTTATCATCGCCGACGAACTCTTCGACGCCCGTGCCGACGTCGACTCGCTGCTCGATTCAGAGACCGAAAAACTGAAATCTGTGTCAGCCGACGATAGCGACGACGACGAGGATGAGGTCTTGGCCGGACGACGGGGCGGCGACAGCTTCTGACGCCCTTTTCCACGCAATTTGCGGCACTTCCAACTTCAATGCCGGCGCCTGCTGGATTTTGCGCCAACCCTGAACTAGATAGGTGGGGCTGCGGGGCCCGTTAGGGGCAATATGACCCGGGGGCCTATAAGATCCGCACGGGTGCTGTCCCTGACCGGAACCGTGGTTCCGGACACACGGTGCCCACCTACGCTCGTAGGGACCACGCGGGATCATGATCCCGACGGCCTTCGCGGCACTTTGAAATTGCGAGCGTCATGCTGGATGCCAAGAAAGCGCTGCGTGCCGAGGCGCAGAACCTGAGAAAAGCGGCGTTCGACAAGCACGGGCCCGACGCCAGCCGACGGCTGGCGGCGTACGGGCTCGATTTTCTTGGTGCCCAGCCAGGCTCCATCGTGTCGGGCTTCGCGGCGATCCGCGACGAGATCAACCCCGCACACCTCATGACGTGGCTCCATGCCGAAGGTTACAGGTTGGCGCTGCCCGCGATGGAGGGCAAAGGGCTGCCTCTCGTGATGAGAGCGTGGACACCGGGAGATGCCATGGCTATCGCTGCCTGGGGCATCGCCGAGCCCCTCGATGACAAACCCGCTGTTGATCCCGACGTGGTGCTCGTTCCGCTGCTCGCCTTCGATTCGCGCGGTCATCGACTGGGATACGGCGGCGGCTTCTACGACCGGACGCTTGCCCGACTTCGTACGATCAAAAAGGTCACGGCCGTCGGCATCGCTTATGACGAGCAGAAGGTCGACGCCGTGCCCGTCGCAAGCTATGACCAGCGCCTCGACTGGGTGCTGACGCCGTCCGGTCCCCACCATTGCCTTGATGCCTGATCCGGAAACCTGAATGCGCCTGTTGTTTCTTGGTGACGTCGTCGGCCGCACCGGCCGTGCGGCCGTATGCGAACGCCTGCCGGGACTGATCGAGAGGTATTCCCTCGATTGCGTGATCATCAACGGCGAGAATTCGGCCGGTGGCTTCGGCATAACGGAGCAGATTTTGCAGGATCTCCTCGACGCCGGCGCCGATTGCGTGACGCTTGGCAATCACGCCTTTGATCAGAAGGATACGCTCGTCTACATCGAGCGGCAGGACCGCTTGATCCGTCCCCTAAATTACCCGAAGGGCACACCCGGTCGCGGCGCCACCATTCTCAAGGCGCGAAACGGCGCCGAGGTTTTGGTCATCAACGCAATGGGGCGCGTGTTCATGACGGAGCTTGATTGCCCCTTCCGCGCGGTCGACAACGAAATCACGACCTGCGCGTTGAAATCGGGCGCCGATGCCATCGTCGTAGATATGCACGCCGAGGCGACGAGTGAAAAACAGGCGATGGGGCATTTTCTCGACGGTCGTGTGAGCCTTGTTGTCGGTACCCATACGCACACGCCGACCGCGGACCATCGCATATTGCCGGGCGGGACGGCATATATGTCTGATGCCGGCATGAGCGGCGACTACAACTCTGTGCTTGGCATGGAGCAGGATGAGCCACTGCACCGCTTTCTGACCAAAATCCCGCGCCAGCGCTATGAGCCGGCAACCGGCCCTGCGAGCCTCTCAGGCGTGGCGGTCGATATCGACGATGCGACTGGGCTTGCGACGCGCGTTGCCGCGTTGCGCCTGGGGCCGCATATCGAGCCCTCCGGGCCGACCCATTGGGAATAGGCGCAATTCTCGCCTCCGACCAAAGCCGCGACTCTTTTTGAGCGTCAAACACGCGGTGTGGTCGGAGAGCCAGGCATGAAAGCAGTAAAATATCAGCTGATCGCGCTAGCGACCGCGCTGGCTACCACTGATCTGGCATTTGCCGCCTGCCCTAAGGCACCGACCAGCCTTCCGCTAGTGCGTCCTGCCGACGGTAAGATCACAAAGCGGTTCGGGCTGGTGCGCCATCCCATCCTGGCAACGATGAAATTGCATGCCGGCGTCGATTTCGCAGGTCTTGAGGGGGCTCCGATTGTTGCGGCGGCGGCCGGCAAGGTGGTCGATTCCGGCCGGCGCGGGCCCATGGGAAATTACGTCGAGATCGATCACGGCAACGGCACCCGGACCGCATACGCCCATTTGGCGAGTATCGCCGTGCCCACCGGGGCGTGTGTTGCAGCCGGCGATCGCATGGGAACGCGAGGTAGCACTGGCCTGTCAACCGGGCCTAGCCTGCATTTCGAAGTTAGGCGGGAGGGACGGGCAATCGATCCCGAGACCCTTCTGCGGGCCGAAAGCCGCTAAAAACGGGCAACTTGACCGTCACGCCACGCTTGAGCAAAACACGGGTCGCAATCGATATCCGTGAGGCAGAGCAGTCGCGCAATGGCTGGCCATTCCCAATTCAAGAACATCATGCACCGCAAGGGCAAGCAGGACGCGATGCGCGCCAAGCTGTTTGCCAAGCTTGCGCGAGAGATTACCGTCGCTGCCAAGACCGGTCTGCCTGACCCGGACATGAATTCCCGACTACGCCTTGCCATTCAGGCCGCGCGTGCCGAGAACATGCCGAAGGACAATATCGACCGCGCGATCAAGAAGGCGGCGGGCGCCGACACCGCGAACTACGAAACGGTGCGCTACGAAGGTTACGCGCCGGGCGGCGTTGCGATCATCGCCGAAGCCCTGACGGACAACCGAAATCGCACCGGTGGCGCCGTAAGAGCCTTGTTCACCAAGTACGGCGGCAATCTGGGCTCGACCGGGTCGGTCAGTCATATGTTCAATCATGTCGGCGAAATCACCTATGCGATGGCCACGGGTGACGCCGATGCCGTCCTCGAGGCGGCGATCGAAGCAGGCGCCGACGACGCGCTCTCCGATGCTTCAGGGCACGTCATTACATGCAGTTTTGAAAGTCTCGGCAGTGTCGCGGCCGCTTTGGAACAGCGGCTCGGCGAACCTCAAAACGTCAAGACCGTTTGGAGGCCGACACTGACGACGACTGTCGATGAGGAAAATGCCCAGTCGATCCTGAAACTGATTTCCGGCCTCGAAGACGACGACGACGTACAGGCCGTGTTCGCGAACTTTGACGTGTCTGAAGAGGTTTTGTCGAAGCTGACCGCTGCTTAGGCGCTTCGGAATCAATCAGTCGAAATAATAGACGCCGAGCACGACCGCCAGCAGCCCACCCATGACCAGCATGAAGCCAATAATGCCGGCAAGTTGTGACATGGAGTTGCGCGCTGAGTAGCGCGCGACCTTTTCCCGGGTCGCTTTTTCGGACGAGCGGAGCTGATCGACGCCAGCCTTGCCCCGAGCCCGTAGGCCATCGGCTGCAGATTCAGCCGTCGCATCCGATATGCGCCCGGCCATGTTGTTCCTTGCTGCCCAACGGATCAGCCACACGCCAAAAAGTACGCTGGCTATGCCAAAGAATATCCATTTCGGGTGCGCAAGGTCCACGATCGTCCTCCTGGCCTATTAACCAGCTTGCACTGCATAGTGTTGCACGTTTGCGCCGCTTTGGCCGGCGAGGGGTTTGACAGCCTCGCGGACTGTGCGGAACACTAACGGCATATCCAGTCTAACGGGGCGGGAGCCCAATGTCAGCCGACGGTCCAATCGCTGCGCAGCCATCGCGTCGCGTCGGCTTGGTTGTCGTCCACGGCGTGGGCGAGACCGAGCCCGGCTATTGCGTGAATGCGATCGTTGATACGTTGGTCGCGACGCATCCAGGCTACGCGGCAGCAGATTACAACGAATATAAGCGCGTGGCAGAGCCTGGTATTTCCGAGCCGCCGCCCGTCTTTCCCGTCGTGCATCGCTTCGCCCAGCACGAAAGCGGCACGTAGATTGAGGCCGTCGAGCTGCACTGGGCCGATCTGTCGTCCTTGCAACCTGGCCGGCTGAACACGCTGCTTGGCCTTTTCCGCGTGATTTTTGAATCGCACCATCTTGTCGACGCGATGCTTGACCCGCGCCGCAGTTGGACGTCGTGGCTGCTGCGCAAAATTCTATGGATCGCCGGCTGGCTGCTGCGCGGCCCCATCGCCGCTCTGACGATCGCCACCTCGGCAATCTGCGCCCTGCTCCTGTTCGAACCCGTCACGATAGGAAGCACGTTCGACGCACGCTGGCAGTTTTTGGCAGTGGAGGGGGCGCTCTTCGCCGCGTCACTTTTCGGCTTCTACAAGATCGTCCAGCGCCAGGACTACTCTTGGTACGACACCGCGTTCTGGCTTTGGCTGACGTCGCTTACCCTTTTCATTCTCGCCTATAACGACCTGCTGCTCCCCGCGCTCGACAGGGTGTGGGATCTGAAGTTCGGAACGGCCGCCGCAGGTCACGCCGTCGCGACCGGCATTGATTGCGCCGACCCTACCCGTGCCGGCCCCTGCTACATAAATGGCCTCTATAAGGTCATCATCTGGGGTTGGCGCTTCTGGGGGTTGCTGCTGTTCGTCTGCGCCCTGTTCCTACTTTTTGCAATGGCTTGGGCGCGTCGCGTGCGCGACCACACCGGCATCGCTTCACTGTCGACCAGCATCGCAATCCTGATCTTGCAGTTCCTGCTTTGGACCACGGTCGTCGTGACCGTCATCTATCCGATGCTCAATCGCGCCGAAACAAACTCGACGCTGACTAAGGCGGGTCCCCTGATCGACCGCGCGCTCGAACGCGGCGAGATCAAGCCGGCCGACCCGGTCGTCAAACTCGCGCAGGTGCCGAATATTGAACTGGAGTGGATCCAGCGCTTCAAATTCATATACGCGGCCACCGCGATGACTGTGATGCTGTTCCTGGCGGCCGCGTGGTACTTGATGGAGTTCCGCAAATATCGCGCTCGGGCCGGTCTCAGCGACCTTGAAAAGACAGCGCGGCGGATGCCGCGCCTCCTCTTCAACCCCGGGCTCGTTGCACTTTTGATCATCGCCTACCTTGTCGTCATTACGCTGGTAGTCCTGCAACCCTTGATCGAGAACAAGACGCTGTTCGTCCAGCTTAGAAACTACGTGCTGCCGTTCGCTGCCCTTGTCGCGCTCGTGATGCCGTTCTTCTTCGGGCACAGAATCGCAAACGTCGTCCACATTGCGCGCGACCTGATCGACCATCACTACATACCGCGCCTGGAGACGGCGACATACTTCATGCCGTCGCTATTTCGGACGAGATATATTCGCCCGCGCCGCGCGCGCATCCAGAACCGCCTGAAGTTGATCCTCAACACCTTCCTCGCCGGCCAGCAGTACGACGAGGTGGTCTTCGTCGCTCATAGCCAGGGTTCCGTGGTCGTCTACGACTACCTGAACGATGCCGCCCCCGCGTATGCCGAAATCGGCGGCGCCCGTCCGTCGCTCCTGACGTTCGGCTCTCCCATAGGTGCGGTCTATCAGCGCTACTTTTACGAGTACGCGGCCCGCATACCGGCGCCGCCCGGCCTTGCTTCGCGTTTGAAGTGCTGGATCAACTTGTATCGTGTCGATGACTATATTGGCGGCCGGATTTATCCGCCTGAAGGTCTGACCCTCGACAATCGCGTGATGGGGCTCGGCGGGCATACGAGCTACTGGTCCGAACCGGAGGTCGCCGACGCGCTCGACGCCATCGTCAGAAACCAGATCGCCGATTGTGCCCGGCCCCCGCCGCTGCCGCGCGACGGACCGGTCTGAGGTTTGCCTGCAACTTCGTGCTATCACCACTGCATGACGGGCAGAATGATTCGCATTATTGGCATCGATCCGGGGCTGCGCCGCACGGGCTGGGGGATCGTCGACAGTGACGGGGTGCGCCTGTGCCACGTCGCGGCCGGCGTCATCACACCACCTACGGACGATGACCTCGCATACCGCCTACGTGCGCTGTTTGAAGGCATAACGAGCGTGATTAAGTGCTTCTTGCCCCAGGAAGCTGCCGTTGAAGAGACCTTCGTCAACGACAACCCGCGCTCGACGTTAAAGCTCGGTCAAGCGCGCGGCACCGTGCTGCTTGCTCCCGCGATGCTTGGGCTGCGCATCGCCGAATACACCCCGAACCTGATCAAGAAATCGATCACCGGCACCGGCCATGCTGAAAAGCAGCAGATGCAAGCAATGATCGGCTTCCTTCTGCCCAAAGCCACCGTCGGCAGCGCCGACGAAGCCGACGCGCTCGCCATCGCTATTACTCACGCCAACCACCGCTCAAGTCGAACGCTGGCGATTGCCGGCGCACAGAAGACCGTCCGCGCATGATCGGCAAACTCACCGGCAAGGTCGACGCCATCGGCGAAAGCTTTCTCATCATCGATGTCGGTGGTGTCGGCTACGAGGTTCAGGCGTCGGCGCGCGCGCTGCGCAATCTGAAACCGGGTGATGTCGCGTCGTTAACGATCGACACGCATGTCCGCGAAGACGCAATCCGCCTGTTCGGTTTTCAGAGCGAACACGAGCGCAGCTGGTTCAGGACGCTGCAGACCATTCAGGGCGTGGGTGCCAAGGTGGCCTTGGGTGTTCTGGGTGTGCTGTCGCCGCAGGATCTCGCGACCGCAATTGCGCTCGGCAACTGGGCTGCGGTCGAAGAAGCGCCCGGCGTTGGTAAGAAGCTGGCGCAGCGGATCGTAGCGGAATTGAAGGACAAAGCCCCGCCGCTGTCGGTCGCCGGTCTCGACGTTCCCACGGCCGCAGCCGGCGGCAAAGTCGTCATTCCTCAACATGCCGCCGCCGAGGCCATCTCGGCGCTGACCAATCTCGGCTACAATCCCGCACAGGCGTCGTCCGCTGTCGCCGCTGCAATGAAGGAGCTTGGCGCCGATGCTGCGACCGCGCAGCTCATCAAGCGCGGACTGCGCGAACTGGCGCGTTGAAGGCGCCGGCGCCGGCATCGCGGCGCCGCAATTCTGGACGAAATAAATTGGCGGCGCTATGCGTCGGACGAAACCCTGTAGAAGCGCGGCCGAATGAAAACGGAAACAGTAACGAACGCGCAGCGTGCGCTCTGGATGGTCCTTCTGACGTCGCTGGCCGCGCCGTTTTTTGCGGGCTTGCTCGATGTCGCTCTGACGCTTGCCGCGCCGGCATTCGATTTTGCGCTTCCACCACGACTGCAAAAAACGGTTGGAGACGTCGCTCTCGGAGCCTTTGCGTGGAGCGCGTTTCCCGCGACGCTTGCGGCAGTGGGGCTTAGCCCGTTCGTGCTACAGAGCGGCTCATATGGGTGGTTGCACGCGGCCGTCGCCGGCGTCGTGGCTTTTACCGCAGCCGTCATCCTGTTTCCATTCGATCACGGCGGGTCGCTGCCGTATCTGGCGTTCTTCGCGGGGCTCGTGGCTATCGGCATGAGGTCGCTGCTGATATCGGCCGGCATCTTGAAGGCATGAACGGCGTCAGTCGCGCGCGAGCAACCGCAATTGCAGCATTCTACACGCTCGTCGGTCCGCTCGTTGGGAGTGCTCTCATCTTGCTGCCGTTTCTGCCTGCCGCACTGAGAGACGAGGCGCGCGGTATAGAAACCGACTTCGGCCTATTCGCAATTTTTCTGTGCTTGGTCGGTTACGCGTTAGGAGGGCCGGCGGCACTGATGTCCGGTATATATGTAGCGCGGCAAACTCTAAAATATGGTGGCTTCAGTGCCTGGGACGCGGCGTACGCGGGTGTCGTGGCAACGATGATCACGTGCACCCTGTTCGCCGTCGCGATATTGATGTCCGAGCATCGTGACACACCTCCAGTCGGCATATTCATGCTGTTAGTGCCGCTTGGTGCGTTTTCAGCGGTATTGTGTCGGGTTATGCTTAAATGGACGCGGATACTACCTCGGCCTCCAAATTCACACTCGACGAACTGAGTCTGTAAGGCGGCCGGGGAGACAGCGCGGGCACCCACGCAACTACGATTGCACAAAGCGCGCGCGCCGCTTGACGCCCTGTCCGAACAGACGCACGAACAAACCATGACCGACCGGCTCGTCACCAGCGCGCGCAAGGAGATGGACGCCTTCGAGGCGACCATCCGCCCTCAGTCGCTGGCTGAATTCATCGGGCAGGAGCAGGCACGCGCCAACCTTCGCGTCTTCATCCAGGCTTCGCGCGCCCGAGGGGACGCGCTCGACCACGTGTTGTTTGCCGGGCCCCCTGGCCTGGGCAAGACCACGCTGGCGCAGATCATGGCAAAGGAGCTTGGAGTCGGTTTTCGCGCCACATCCGGCCCCGTCATTTCCAAAGCCGGTGATCTTGCGGCGTTGCTTACCAATCTGGAAGAACGCGACGTCCTCTTCATCGACGAGATCCATCGCCTGAACCCGGCGGTTGAAGAAATCCTCTACCCCGCGATGGAGGATTTTCAGCTTGATCTGATGATCGGCGAAGGCCCCGCGGCGCGTTCGGTGCGCATCGACCTGCCGCGCTTCACGCTTGTCGGTGCGACCACGCGCGCCGGCCTGCTGACCAATCCGCTGCGTGACCGCTTCGGCATTCCTGTGCGCTTGAATTTCTACACGGTCGAGGAACTCGAACTCGTCGTCGCGCGCGGCGCCCGCGTTCTCGGTGCGGCCATGGCGCCCGATGGCGCGCGCGAAGTCGCAAAGCGCTCGCGCGGCACGCCTCGCATCGCCGGCCGGCTTCTTCGTCGCGTTCGCGACTTTGCAGCCGTTGAGGGTGCGGCCGTCATAAATGCCCCGGTCGCCGACCGCGCGCTCAGAATGCTCGAAGTCGACGGCGAAGGGTTGGACGCGCTCGATCACCGCTATTTGGGCTGCATCCTGAAGAACTACGAAGGTGGGCCCGTCGGAATTGAAACACTGGCAGCAGCTCTCTCAGAGGCGCGCGACGCGCTTGAGGAAATCGTCGAGCCCTATCTGCTTCAGCAAGGTTTCATCGGCCGCACGCCGCGTGGCCGGGTCTTGACGCTAAAGGCGTATCGTCACTTGGGCGTGTCCGGCCCTGCGCGCACCAGCACGCCAGAGTTGCCGATTTTCGACAGCGGATCCGACGACTAGCTTGGTGCCCTAGGCGGAATGTCGCGCTGCGTGGTTCTGTTTGGAAAATCACCGTGTTGTCGCTATTCGCTGCTTTTGTTCACGAGGCATACGCTGCTCTTTGCTCCTACCGGCAATCTGAAACAGACAACGGACGAATATGCGCCTTATCCGTCGCCGTGACCTTCTCAAGGGCATCGTCCTGATGGGCTTCAGTGGCTCGGCGTTCGGCGGCTACGGCGTCGCGCAAGCACTCCGGCAGAGCGTGACGACGTACCGATTGAGGCCGCCGAGATGGACGCCGGGCTTATCGCTGCGCATTGCCGTCATCGCCGATTTACACGTCTGCGAACCCTGGATGTCGCTGGAGCGTGTCGAGGAAATCGTTTCGCAGACGAACGCCCTGTCGCCGGATGCCGTTCTGCTTCTGGGTGACTACGTGATGGGCTACCGGCTGAGCCGGTATTCAGAACCGATACACCCCAAAAACTGGGCTGCAACGCTGGGCAAGCTAAAGGCTCCACTCGGCGTCCACGCCGTGCTCGGCAACCACGATTGGTGGGAGGACAGCGAGGTGCAACGGCGTCGCTCCGGTCCCACCGCGGCCGGCCACGCGCTCGAGAATGCCGGCATCCCAGTATACGAAAATAGCACTGTGCGCCTGCAGAAGAATGGAAAACCGTTCTGGCTCGCGGGCCTCGGAGACCAATGGGCGCTTCTGCCGACCGCAAAGCACGGCCCGTTCATCCGAAACAGCGGCAGAGGATACGAAGGTGTCGACGACCTACCCGCGACGCTTGCCCAAGTGACGGACGATGCACCCGTGATCCTCATGGCGCATGAACCAGATATTTTCCCTCACGTTCCCGAGCGCGTGTCGCTGACAGTCGCCGGTCACACGCATGGTGGGCAGATTCGAATCCTTGGTTACGCTCCAGTCGTTCCGTCGCGCTACGGCCGACGCTACGTTTACGGTCACATAGTCGAGGACGGGCGGCACTTGGTTGTTTCTGGCGGGCTTGGATGTTCAGCGCTTCCTCTCCGCGTCGGCAGTACGCCCGAGATCGTCATGCTCGAACTCGGCCAGCGAGGTGAAGTGTGAGCACGGGAACCTGGCCCGATATCTCCGGTCGCATCGTTCGTGACGAATCGGGACAACGGCATGTGCTCCCCGTTCGCGTCTATTTCGAAGATACCGACGCGGGCGGCGTAATCTATCACGCGTCCTACATTCGCTACGCAGAGCGCGGCCGCACTGACTTTCTGCGCCTGCTCGGCACGGATGCGCGCCGCATGATCGATGGCACGGACACGCGCGAACCGGCGGCCTTTGTCGTGCGCCGCATGATCGTCGACTATCTGCGCGCAGGCCGAATGGACGATCTGCTCGAAGTCGAAACGCGGGTAAAGGAACTGGGCGGTGCCAGCGTCACGCTGCTGCACGAGATCACCTGCAACGGCAAGCGCCTATTCGAGGCCGAAGTGACGGTCGTTTTGGTGTCGATGGCCGGCAAACCCTTGCGATTGAGTGATGCGGTACGCGGGGCCTTCCTGGCCCATCAAAAAGGCCAGGCCAGCGCCTAGGCGCCCAAATATGTTCTAGGAAAGAGAATTAGATGCGGCCTGGGTTCGCGCGGCCGGGTCAGAAACTTCGCATTTGTCGTGGACAAACCGCCTCCTGCGTCGTCTGCTCGTACTGCATTAAGCCCTTGTTTTGTCATATTGCACAGCGAAGGCTGATTTGGGCACGAGGCGTCGGCGGCGGGGCTAGGCGCACGGTAATGATGCTATCTCCAACTTCATTGTGGTCGCGCGGACCCGACCGCCGCGCCGGAAATCCGAGCGCCGGGCCCGCCCGGCAGTGCGGCCAGCGCCTTAGTATTTATCGGGGTCATAAAGCCATGAGATCAATCATCAGTGGGACGGTGAAATGAACCCTGCGGACGTTGCGCAAGGCGTCGTAGCTCCGGTGAGCGCGGGCGGCTTCTCATTCATCGAGCTCTTTCTCCAGGCCCACCTTGTCGTCAAACTCGTAATGATCGGCCTCGGCCTCGCCTCGGTCTGGTCGTGGGCAATCATTTTCGAGAAGCTCTTCGCGTTTCGCAAAGCGCGCGTCGAGAGCGACCGGTTCGAGGCGCTGTTCTGGTCGGGTCAGTCCCTCGACGAACTTTACGCCGGCTTGTCGCGCGGACGCACGATCACGACGGCCGCACTGTTCGTGGCCGCAATGAGGGAATGGAAGCGATCGGTCGAAGGCAATATCCGCGCGCTGGGCGGTATCCAGCTCCGCGTCGAAAAGGTGATGGACGTCACCATCAGCCGCGAGATGGAGCGGCTGGATCGTCGGCTCCTGTTCCTGGCGACTGTCGGTTCGACCGCGCCGTTCGTCGGACTTTTCGGCACTGTCTGGGGCATCATGACGAGCTTCCAGTCGATCGCCGTGTCGAAAAATACGAGCCTCGCCGTTGTCGCTCCTGGCATCGCCGAAGCGCTGTTTGCAACTGCCCTCGGCCTCATAGCCGCCATTCCTGCGGTCGTCTTCTACAACAAGTTCTCTGCCGACTCGACCGCGATCGCGCAACGCCTTTACGCATTCTCAGATGAGTTCGCCGCCATCGTGTCGCGCCAGATCGACGTCAGGAACTAGTCATGGGAGCAAGCGTCAAAACCGGTGGAGGTGGCGGCAGGGGACGTGGCCGCCGTGGTCGGCACACACCGATGAGCGAAATTAACGTCACGCCAATGGTCGACGTGATGCTCGTGCTGCTGATCATTTTCATGGTCGCCGCGCCGCTGCTTCAGGTCGGCATTCCGGTAGAACTGCCAGAGGCGAAGGGGCAGCAAATCCCCGCGCCGAAGAAAGATCCGCTTGCCGTGACCGTGAAACTTAACGGCGACGTGTTCATCGGCGAGACGCAAGTAGGTCTTGATGACGTCGCCGATAAGCTGAAGGCGATTGCTCAGAACGGCTACGACGAGCCCATCTTCGTCCGCGGCGACAAGGGCGTGCCCTACGGCGTGGTCATGAAGATCATGGGTCGCATCAATGCCGGCGGCTTTAAGAAGCTGTCATTCGTGCTCGACGAGGAGAAGGGGGGCTAGCGCGTGCCCTTCGGGCTTGCAATATCCCTCCTTTGTCACGCGGCGCTGATTGGCTGGGCGCTGCTGACAACAGGCATGACCCCACCACTGCCCGAACCCGATACGCCCGCCATTTCTGCGGAAATCATCACGCCGTCGGAATTCCTGCGCCTGAAGCAGGGAGACGAAGATTCCAAGCACCTCGAAACGAAGGCGAAGGAAGAACCAAAGCAGGACGACAGCAAGAACGACGAAAAAAAGCCCGACAACGCGCCGGCGCCACCGCCGCCGCCTCCGGAGCAGGAAGTCGCAAAGGTCGAAGAGCCAACGCCGCCTGAGCCGCCTGAACCCGATCCGATAGCGAAAAAAATCGAGGAAGTTCCACCTCCTCCTCCGCCTGAACCGACGGCCGGACCGACGCCCGACGAGCAAAAGCTGCTCGAGCAGAAGCTCGACGAAGAACGCAAAGCGGAAGAGGCGAAGAAAAAGGCCGACGAGGAAGCCAAGAAGAAGGCTGACGACGAGGCTAAGAAAAAAGCAGAAGAAAAAGTGGGCAAAGAAATCACCGACAAAGTGGGT
>CADECN010000061.1:0-11716 GCA_902825785.1 uncultured Hyphomicrobium sp.
AAGATGCGTAGCGCACGTCATTTCGTTTCCGCCGCGGCCTCCGTGATAACGGGATTGCTCGCCTGTTCGGCCGGCGCAGGGGCAGTCAGCCAGGATGTCAAGTCAGCCTGCAAGGGCGATTACTTTCGCCACTGCGCCAACCATGAGGTGGGCAGCGAGAGCTTGCGCCAGTGCATGCGGGGGGTGGGCGAGAACCTCTCGACGCCGTGCCTCGTTGCACTGGTGAAGGCCGGCGAGATCACCAAGGAAGACGTCGATCGCCACAACGCCGCCAAGGCCAACGGACAGGCGCAGGGTAAGGCGGCCCAATCGACCAATCCGAAAGCGTCCAAGTCAAAATCAAAGGTCGCGCAGCAGGAGAAGGCGCCGAAGGCCGGTTCCAAAGTTGCGCAGGCTCCAAAGACGAAGGGCAACGGAAAAGTCGCGCAGGCGGCAACGGTCGCCAAGGCGCCTTCTGGAAAGCCGGCGCCTGGCATCAAGAACAAGACAAAAATTCAGACGGCTTCCGATGTCCGCAAGGCCGCTGCTCAGGCGAAGCCGCCAAAGTACGCAACTTCCGCCAGCAAAGTTGCGAATGTCGCGAACAAGCCGGATTTCACGCCACCTCCGCAGCGCAAAGCCAAGACCGCGACCTACGATGCGCCGATTGCGTCGGAACCGGAGGTCGCTTACACGCACAACCTATGCCGGGCGAAACGCTTGAACGGTACGGTGGCGGAGTTTACCTGCGGCCTGGATCAGCGTTGCTGCTATCTTCCGCTTTCCGATCAAGACTATTGCCGTCCGCTCGGCAAGCCCTGCTTCTGACGCCGCTTCACCGTGCCCATTGAGCTTGCACGCCTCGTGGTGTAGCTGAGCCGCAGACAAATCACGGACATACGCCATATGGGCTTTAAATGCGGCATCGTCGGCTTGCCGAACGTCGGCAAGTCGACCCTCTTCAACGCGCTCACGCAGACGGCGGCGGCGGAGGCCGCGAACTATCCGTTCTGCACGATCGAACCCAACGTCGGAGAGGTTGCGGTTCCCGACGATCGTCTGGATAAGCTGGCCCAGATCGCAAGCAGCAAGGAGATCATCCCGACGCGGTTGACGTTCGTCGATATCGCCGGGCTGGTTCGCGGCGCATCGCGGGGCGAGGGCCTGGGCAACAAATTCCTGTCGCACATTCGCGAGGTCGATGCCGTCGCCTACGTTCTGCGCTGCTTCGAGGATAGCGATATCACGCACGTCGAGAACCGCATCGACCCGTTGGCGGACGCCGATGTCGTCGAGACGGAGCTGATGCTCGCCGATCTTGAAAGTCTGGAAAAGCGCGCCACCCCCGTCGAAAAGAAAGCCAAGTCCGGCGACAAGGAGGCGAAGGCCCAGTTCTCCGTCATGGAAAAGGCGCTTGTGCTGCTGCGTGACGGCAAGCCCGCGCGCCTTGCCAAGCTGACACCGGAAGAGGTGCCGGCTTATCGGGCGCTGCAGCTTCTCACTGCCAAGCCGGTCGTTTACGTCTGCAACGTCGAAGAGAGCGCTGCTGCTAACGGCAACGCTTACTCAAAGAAGGTCGAAGAGCGCGCCAAGGCGGAAGGCGCGGCCCATGTCGTGATTTCGGCCAAGATCGAAAGCGAGTTCGCGGGACTTGCCGCCGAAGAGCGCGCCGAATTCCTGAAGGACATGGGCCTTGAAGAACCGGGCCTCAACCGGCTGATCCGTGCCGGCTATGGCCTGCTCGACCTCGTGACCTATTTCACCGTCGGGCCCAAGGAAGCGCGCGCCTGGACAATCACGCGCGGCATGAAGGCGCCTCAGGCGGCTGGCGTCATCCATACCGATTTCGAGAAGGGCTTCATCCGCGCCGAGACGATTGCCTATCCGGACTACGTGACACTGCGAGGCGAGACGGGCGCCAAGGACGCTGGCAAAATGCGCCTCGAAGGCAAAGATTATGTCGTCCAGGACGGCGACGTGATGCACTTCCGCTTCGCCAATTGACGCGGGCGCGGCGAGGCGCGACGGTCGTGCGGCAAGCAGGTCGTCATGTCCCTTCTCGTTCACATCGCACCGGAGCCGGAAACAAAGAAGATCCGGCGCAACGGCATCGCGCCGAGGCGATTTGCGAATTTCATCGACGGTCACGACCGCTTCGTCTGGGCGTTCCCCGTATTGCCGAGCTATACGCTCACGCATCAATGGTCGCGCGAATTGAAGCGATGGAAGGGCCGAACGCTCGCCGCAGTCACGTTTCGTATCCCTGACGAAGAAACGGTCTTTACCCGCCACTATCTCGACCGACCTGCAGAGATGAAAGCGGCGGAGGCCGCCGGCATCATTCGAGCGGTCGATGACCCACGGGGTTACGAGATCATCGTGCCGCGCAGGATCGCGGCGGACGAGATCGTTCGCGTGTCCGTGCTGCCGGCGGCGATCGGCTGGCGCTACTGGCCCGAGGCCAAGAACAAGCCGCTGCGGACCTGCGACTGCCCCATGTGCGTACCCCATGGCGAGGTCAACGCGCGGCGCTACCGGGAGCGCGTACGAGCGGAAATTGTCCGCGTCGCCGGGAAAAAAGCTAATTACTCCAACGTTTATCCGGCAAACGCGCCAGACCGATAAAATTGCACCTTCGCTATTCAGCGCTCCTCAGGCTCGACGTGGCACGGTGGCTTGCGAAGGAAGGGAAGCTATGGCGGTTCTTGGCGAAATTTGCGTGTCATTGTGGCACGAAGCGAAACGAGTTGTGCGTCCGCGGCGCCAGCTGGGCGAGGACGATATCCGTCATCTCGTGCAGGAGACGCTATCGACCGCAACGATGATCGCGGTTGCAACCACGGCGCTGAACGCGGCCGTGCGCGGCCACACAGGCCACACGATCACAATCGCCGCCGAGTCGCTGCCGGCCGAACCGCGCATCTTCCAACGCCTGAATGAAGAGTTTGCATTCGGAAATGAGAGTGCCGTCGCGTTCGATACGCTGGAACGGCTTTATACCGCCGCCGAAGAGGCTCGCGAAGCGATGACAAATGCCGAAGACGTGCCGGCGGGGCGCGAACGGCATATGCGCATCCACCGCCACAAAGCCGTGCTGCAGGATCTTTGCGGACTGGCGCTGAGCGCAGTCGCCGACGTCGAGCTGCTCGCTGCGAGCGTCCGCATCCCGCCCGATTTGCGCATTCCCAATGTCGCGCTGCTGCTCAAATCGGCGCGCGACGGCGGAATGCCCTGCCTCGATGCCGACGGCCGGCTTGCGACGCCTGAGTGGCTGCAACGCCGCGGACGCCAGCGTTGGTCCGTACGTTTCTGCGTCGATGTCGTGTCAGACCGCTCGGCCGATGTCGCAACCGCACTCGATATTTCGACGACCGGCATTGGTATCGCCTGCTTCGGCAGCTTCCGCAGGGGCGATCTGGTGTCGATGCGCGTGCCCGACGGCCGCGTCCTGCAAGGTATCATCGCTTGGCGACACTTGCGGCGAGCGGGCATCAAGCTCGACCAGCCGCTTGAAGCGTCGGACCCGCTGCTTGGCGCGGCCTACCGCGTTCTCGAGCGGGCAAGCTGAACGCGCAATTCTAGAGCAGCGGCGGATCGATACGCCGCTCGCCGTTGACGATCAGTCCTTTCAAGGCCGCCGTACCGTCGCCGCCGACGGCGACAACCGCCTGCACCTTGCCATCGCGGACTGCCTGCTCAAGGTCGCGACCCGTGCCCTCCGGCACAAAATAATTCTCGATGCCGTACCGGACCGACAGCTTTCGGTTCTCGTCTTGCTGCGCATTGACCCACGTCACACGACCTTTGAGAACGGCATCGCTCGCTTCGATCGTGTCGGGGTACGCGGCGGTAACTTTCACCACCTGCCACGTCGCCGGCGTCGCGCCGGGGCGGATCGTGACAAAGACCGGATCGTTGCTGCGGATCGTTTCTTGAAGATCGGGTGCGATGAGCTTGCCGTCGATGGGATCGAGGCCGTATCCGAGGATCACGTAGTCGCCGCGGAAGATGTCGCGCGGATCGACCGGCACGACATCGATCGTGATTTCCCGGCCGGATTTGAGCAGCGCGTCGCGGTCGTAGACGATTTTGGCGATCGCCACCGACTGCAGCAGCGCCACGGCGGCCACCAACGGCCACAGCCATTTATGGTCGGCGATCATCCCGGCGCCCCCGATTGGTTCTGCCGGTCGGCCAGTCGCCACGCGGCATAGGCGAGCATTGCGACGATGATGGCGGCCGACAAAAAGAACAGCGACGTGCCGAGGATCGAACCGATCGTCGTGGTGTAAAGCGCCAGTATCTCGACCGAGAAGCCGATATAGCCCAGCCAAACCGCACCGCGATGGCCGGCGCGCAAGCCGTAGGCGATCGCGG
The DNA here is from genome assembly GCA_902825785.1 of uncultured Hyphomicrobium sp. Lineage (GTDB taxonomy): Bacteria > Pseudomonadota > Alphaproteobacteria > Rhizobiales > Hyphomicrobiaceae > Hyphomicrobium_B. The sequence continues at coordinate 4,357 of CADECN010000061.1, forward strand.
CGAGGCATAGGATCAGCGTGAAAGCGGCGAGCGCGATCAACAACAGATGGCCGGGGCTTTCCAGGAACTGAAGGCCCAGCAAGCCCGCGACCGCCACGGCGAAACCGTACCCCAAGATCGCCGGCGCGATGTCATGCAATGCCGGCACTTGCCGTTCGATCAGAAGTGCTGCTGCGCACGCCGCAAGCCCGACGAGAGCGACAACAGCGTGGCTGTCACCGCGACCGAAATCCACGCCGCTCACGACGACGAACACGCTGAGCGCGAGTGCCGCGATGTGCAAGCCGGGCCACCAGCGCTGCCATGCGAATGCCGCCGCCACCACGGCCCAGGCGGGCAGGAATGGCCAGAACGTGCCATTCCTCTGGTTCATCGCCATGCCCCACCAGACACACACGAGGATCATCGCGAGCGCGACAGCCGGATTGGATCGCAACGCCACGCCCGCCAGGAGCGCGCCGATCCACCAGAGCAGCACGCCGTCCGGGGGATTGCCGTTGATGTGGTACATCTGACTGACGAGCATGATGGAGGCGCCGAAGGCCGCTGAGCCGACAAGCACTGCGGCGTCCGAGAAAGCGCCCGCGCCGCGCGATGCAAGCGCGCCCGCCGCCACGTATGACGCCCAAATAATTCCCAGCAGCAGGCCGAGCCGGCCTAGCCGCGGCATGTCCTGCCAGTTCGCGGCAACGAAGGACGCCACGGCAAAACACATCAAGACGCCGGCTATAATGGCGAGGACTGGGGCCAGTCCGACCCCGCCGCGACCGCTCGCAACGTCTTTGAGGATTTGTGCTTCGGCGTCGGCCGTCACCCATCCCTGGCTTCGCCAATGGGCGAGGTCGCGTGCCAGCCGCTTTCGATAGGACCACATCAGCCACGCTCTTTCGTGCTCGAGCCGTCCCGGTTCCATCGACGAGCCGCGACGCGCCGTCAAGCGGAGGACATCGTGGAGACGACCGAGCGCGTATTTGTGGCCGCAAAGTGCCGGAAATCGCGCAGGAGGGTCGCCTAACGCGTTGCGACCGGTAGGTTTCCGAGGTCCTCGATATACCATTTCTCGACTTCGACGATCGCCGGGTTCTCGCCGTTGGCGTAGATCCAGCTATCGACAGCCCAGCGCTGACCGGTGTTCTCCTTCAGGACGGCCGTCCAATGGGTCCAGCCAGAGACACCGCGCCAGAGTTGGTCCTTGGCAAACGGGGTGCCGACGGTGTGATACTTGAGAAGGCCGTTGTTCTGCAGGACGAGCAGGTAGCTTGTCGTGTTGGTCGACTCGTCAACGCAGTCCTGCTGATCGGGTTTGCCCGAGGCCGCGAAGTCCATACCCGGTTCGTCCTTGTCGGTACCGATTTCCTTGCCGACGCGGGTTTCCATCCAGCCAATGGCATAGGCGACAGCCCGACGCTCCTCGAGGGGGGTATCGGCCTTCTTGGTTTTTTTCATCAGCGACTTGATGTCGGCGATATCGGCGTCCGTAAACCGGAAGCGCGTCTGCATCTTGCAGCTGTAGGCATGGCAGACGGTGACCGTGTTATTCTTCGCCGGCTCCGTTACCTTGAAATCCTGGAAGTGCCCTTCAACAGGGCCATCGCGCTCATGCGTGCAGGCCGAAAGTGTAAGGCCAAGCAACGGCAAAACGCACGCCGTGCTTATCATCCGTTGCCAGCGCATCCCGCCCCGCTCTAAAACCCCTCAACGAGACGCGGCGCTTGTCGGCACCCAACACGACTTCGGGTGCATATCACCCGCGTGATTCGCCACAAACATACGTCTTGGCCGCTGATTCGCAGCCTGTGGAGCCGTTGCGGAAATGACCCGTCCTGTTCACGTCATCGGCGCCGGCCTCGCCGGCTCCGAAGCCGCCTGGCAGATCGCAGCCGCAGGTGTCCCCGTGGTTCTGCACGAGATGCGTCCCGTGCGGATGACGGATGCGCACAAAACGTCTGGCTGCGCCGAACTCGTCTGCTCCAATTCGTTCAGGTCCGACGATTGGGAGAACAACGCGGTCGGCCTGTTGCACGAGGAAATGCGTAGGGCCGGGTCGCTGATCCTTGCGGCGGGCGACGCGCACAAGTTGCCGGCGGGCGGCGCGCTTGCCGTCGACCGCGATGGCTTCTCGGAAGAGGTCACGCGGCGGCTCGATGCGCACCCTCTCGTCGCGATCGCGCGTGAGGAAATCAGTGGGCTGCCGCCAGAGAATTGGGACAACGTCATTGTCGCGACAGGCCCGCTCACCTCGCCCGACCTCAGTGCCGCCATCGCCGAACTGACTGGCGAGACGTCGCTTGCCTTCTTCGACGCCATCGCGCCCGTCGTGCATCGCGACAGCATCGACACCGACATCGCGTGGTTCCAGTCGCGCTACAATAAGGCAGGGCCAGCTGGCACAGGCGCCGACTACCTCAACTGCCCGATGACGAAAGAGCAGTATGAGGCGTTCGTTTCGGCGCTGCTCGACGGCGACAAGAGCGTATTCAAGGATTGGGAGGCATCGACGCCGTATTTCGACGGCTGCCTGCCGGTCGAGGTCATGGCGGAACGCGGGCGCGACACACTGCGCTACGGGCCGATGAAGCCTGTCGGCCTTGACGATCCGCGCACCGGTCGGTGGCCTTATGCGGTCGTCCAGCTGCGCCAGGACAACGCGCTCGGCACACTTTGGAACATGGTCGGCTTCCAGACCAAGCTGAAGCACGGCGAGCAGGTACGGATCTTCCGTATGATCCCGGGGCTTGAGAATGCGGAATTTGCGCGGCTCGGCGGGCTGCATCGCAACACCTACATCAACTCGCCGAAACTGCTCGACCGCTCCTTGCGTCTGAGGCGCGCGCCCCGGATGCGCTTTGCAGGCCAGATCACGGGCGTTGAAGGCTACGTCGAGAGCGCAGCTATCGGGCTTCTGGCGGGGCGCTTTGCGGCGGCTGACGCGCTTGGAGCCGACCTGAGGGCGCCGCCGCCAACGACGGCGCTCGGCGCCCTCATCGACCATATCACCGGCGGGCACATCAGCGTTGAGGCCGCGGACGAGCACGTTCCGCGTTCATTCCAGCCCATGAACATCAACTACGGATTGCTTCCGGACCTCGATGCGCCGCCACAGACGGGCAACGATGGTAAAAAGCTCAAGGGTCCGGAGCGCGGTCGCGCCAAGAAGCAGGCGATGTCGCGGCGCGCGCTGGCCGATCTCGAAAACTGGCTGGCGCAGGCTAGGCTCGCGGCAGCGGAATAACGCTCAGCGCCGCGTGATCGATTTGACGATGATGTTCTTTATGGTCGTCGCCGCTGTCCGGGCGATCGAGCGCTGGAGGTCGCGCGAGATCATATCGCCCATACCCTGGCGCTTGCGGCCCGTTGCGGACGAACGCCCGCCGCCCAGCACGCCGCCGAGCCATCCGCCGATACCGCCGCCGTCGCCGTCCGCCTGCTGCGCTGCTCCTGCTTCGGCGCGTTTCGCCAGCATCTCGTGCGCGCTTTCGCGGTCGACCTTATCCTCGTACTTGCCCCAGTAGGGGCTGTATTCGATCACGCCCTGACGCTCCTCGGAGGAGACCGGTCCGATGCGACCTTCGGGCGGGCGGATGAGCGTGCGCTGCACGATCGACGGCTCGCCCTTGTTCTCCAGCATGGAAACGAGCGCCTCGCCTACCTTCAATTCAAGAATGACTCGCTCGGTATCAAGCGCGGGATTTTTTCGGAAGGTATCGGCGGCGGCTTTTACCGTTTTCTGCTCCTGCGGTGTGAACGCGCGCAATGCGTGTTGCACGCGGTTGCCAAGCTGGGCGGAGACGCTGTTGGGCACGTCCATCGGGTTCTGCGTGATGAAGTAGACACCGACGCCCTTTGAACGGATCAGGCGCGCGATCTGCTCGATGCGCTCAAGCAGCGCTTTTGGAGCGTCGGTAAACAGCAAATGGGCTTCGTCGAAGAAAAAGACCAGTTTTGGCTTCGGTAAATCGCCGGCCTCGGGCAGCGTCTGCCACAGGCGCGTCAACAGCCATAGCAGGAAGGTCGCATAGAGGCGCGGCTTCTCCATGAGCTTGTCGGCCGCAAGCAGGTTGATGACGCCACGGCCGTCGGGCGCAAGACGGATGAAGTCCATGATGTCGAGCGCAGGCTCGCCGAAGAAATGATCGGCGCCCTGCTCCTCCAGCACCAGCAGGCGGCGCTGGATCGAGCCGACCGACGTGGAGGCGACGTTGCCGTATTTGGTCTGCAGCTCCTTGGAACGCGCGCCGACGCTGTTGATCAGTGAGCGCAAGTCTTGCAGATCGACGAGCGGCATCTTTTCATCGGCCGCGAGCCGGAAGGCGACGTTCAGCACACCTTCCTGTACCTCGTTGAGTTCGAGCAGCCGCGACAAGAGCAGTGGCCCCATCTCGGAAACGGTCGCGCGGACAGGGTGGCCCTGCTCGCCAAACACGTCCCAGAAGACCGAGGGAAAAGCCTGGTTGTGATAATCGGTCAACCCGACTTCCTTGGCGCGCTTCAGAAGGAAGTCCTTCGGCTCACCGACAGCGGCGATGCCGGACAAGTCACCCTTGATGTCGGCGGCAAAAACCGGAACGCCTTGCGCCGAAAACCCTTCGGCCAGCACCTGGAGCGTGACCGTTTTGCCGGTGCCCGTGGCGCCCGTTATGAGGCCGTGGCGGTTAGCGAGACGAAGTTCGAGATACTCGGGCTTGACGCTCTTGCCGACGAAAATCTTGCCGTCCTGCAGAACCGGTTCGCTCATGGGTGAATGCGCTCCTATTGGCGGGAGAGCCGAAAGCGACTCATTCCCATTTCGCATATGCGGTGGTCTTGCACGGCCGCGAACGCTTTGCCAACCCAGTTGTAGGGCGGACTTGCGGTGGCGGACTGTCGAATCCACAATACAGCGTAACGGGATGGCAGCGGCACATGACCGGCGTATGGCGCGGCAATTGGGCGTGCGTTCACAGTGTGTTTTGCTCTGTGATTCCTGCCTCTTCCGGCTATAGGAAACTGTCTTTCCGCCAGCACCATCATAGTTACCGAGGAGCCGCCAGCCATGACAAGCGACGCCCCGACCTCCGAACTAGCGGGTGGCTTTCCGGCTGTCTCCGCCGAGGCTTGGAGGACGCTGGTCGACAAGGCGCTGAAAGGCGCGGATTTCGACAAGCGGCTCGTTTCGCGCACTGCCGACGGCATTGGCGTCAAACCGCTTTACACCCGCACTGACGCGCACGTCGGCGATGACACGGCGGTTCCCGGGACGTCACCCTTCGCCCGCGGAACTCGTGCGGTACGCGAGGGCGTGGCCTGGGATATTCGCGCCTTCCACAGCGAAATCGATCCGGCGGCCGCGAACGCGGCAATCCTGGATGATCTAGCCGGCGGCGTAACTTCGATCGCGCTGCATGTAGGGCCGACGGCGCTCCCCGTCACGAAGGACGCTCTCGACGCCGCGCTTCGCGACGTCATGCTGGATGTGTGCCCGATTGCGCTCGTCGCCAATGGCGATGCCTTCGAAGCGGCGCGCTGCCTCATCACGCTTTGGAACGAGCGCGGGATCGCGCCCGGCGCACGCCAAGGCGCCTTCGGATGCGATCCGCTCGGGACGCTCGCCATTTACGGCCGGCTCGACGACGACATCGAAACGGCTTTGGCGCGCGGCGTCGCGCTCATGAAAGCAAGCGAAGAGAGTCCGCTCGTTTCGGCGATGACGGCAGACGGCGTCGGCTATCACAACGCGGGCGCCAGCGAAGCGCAAGAGCTCGCGTGCGTGCTGGCGACGCTCGTCGCCTATCTGCGCGCGGCCGAGCGTGGCGGAATTTCGCCGTCGAAGGCACTGGCAAAGATCTCGGTTTCGCTTGCGGCGGACGCAGACGAGTTCTCAACGATTGCTAAGCTTCGCGCGGCGCGCCGTCTCGTTTGGCGCGTGGCGGATGCGTGCGGCGCGGGCGATGCGGCTCGCCATGTCAAGTTCAACGCGCCCACGTCTTACCGGATGATGGCGCGGCGCGACCCCTGGACGAACATTCTGCGCACGACGATCGCTTGCACGGGCGCGGCACTGGGTGGCGCGGATGCGATCCTGGTGCTTCCCTTCACCTTCGCACTCGGCAAAACGGACGCGTTCTCGCGCCGGGTGGCTCGCAACATTCAAATCGTCTGCCAGGAAGAATCAAACCTCGGCCGCGTGACCGATCCGGCCGGTGGATCGTGGTATGTCGAGAGCCTCACGAATGAACTGGCGCAGAAGGCCTGGGACGTCTTTCAGGACATTGAGGCGCGCGGCGGGATGCTCGTCGGTCTCACGACGGGGTATGTGCAGGAGATGATCGCCAAGACGGCGGCAGCGCGCCAAAAGGCCATCGCCACCGGCAGAATCGAGCTCACCGGCGTTTCAGCGTTTCCGCTGCTCGGGGATGACGGCGTACACTGCGAGCCTTGGCCGAAGCCACGCGATATGTTGACGGCCGCGCCGCAGATCGAGGTTACGCCGATGAAGCACCACCGCCTCGGCGAGGATTTCGAGGCGTTACGCGATGCCGCCGACGCGGCCGGCGGCTACACGGTGTTTCTCGCAAGCATGGGCGAGATCGTTGACCACAACGTGCGCACGACATGGGTAAAGAACTATCTGGCGTCAGGCGGCATCGCCACGCTGATATCGGACGGCTACCCGACGTCCAGCGCGGCCACCGATGCCTTCAAGGCGTCCGGCGTAAATGCCGCTTGCATCTGTTCGTCTGATGCCGTGTACGCATCGCTGGCGGAGGAGACCGCACGCGCCCTCAAGGCAGCCGGCGCCCAGTGGGTGCTGATGGCGGGACGGCCAGGCGACAAAGAGAGCGCCTTCAAAGCCGCTGGGGTCGACCAATTCCTAACCGCGGGCGCCGACGCGGTCGAAACCCTAAAAGGGCTGCAGGCGCGGCTCTCCTCAACCTAACGAGAGGTGCCATGATTGCACATGCCGCCCGCGCCGCACGCCTTGGCGGACTTTTCGCGGGCATCGTCGCGGCACTGGCCGGGAGCTTGATGGCCGCTCTCGGGTTCGTAACGTGGCCTTGGGCGACGGCCTTCATCGTCGCCGCGAGCCTTGGCGGCGCGGCGATCTTCGGGCTCATCGGCATCGTTTCCGCCCTGCTCTATCTGAAACCCGTGGGCTGGACTTTCCTGTATTCCTTCTTCGGAGCCGTGGCGGCGTGCGCGGCTGCCTATTTCCTGCTGCCCTACATCGGCGAGGAGAACCAGGACACGGCCGGCATGACGTCCGTCACGCTGCTCCTGTCTACGCTGGGGGCGTTGATCGCGGCCGCAGCCGTCGGAATGCGCCTCAAGAGCGCTTGATTCTCAGCGCCACCCCGCGATAAAGTCCCGCCGCAGCCATCCC
>CADECN010000061.1:11726-14475 GCA_902825785.1 uncultured Hyphomicrobium sp.
GAAAAACGTCCGCAGCAGCGATGCGGCTTCAGCCTCGCCGATGCCCGGATAGACTTCGGGCGCATGGTGGCAGGTCGCCTGCGCGAAAAAGCGCGCGCCGTGTTCGACGCCCCCGCCCTTGGGGTCGGACGCCGCATAGTAGAGCCTGCGAAAGCGCGCGAAAGAAACGGCGGCGGCGCACATGGCGCAGGGCTCGAGCGTGACATAGAGGTCGCAGCCCGATAGCCGCTCGGCTCCCAATTTCGCCGCGGCGGCGCGGATCGCCAGCACTTCGGCATGGGCGGTCGGATCATTCAGTTCGCGTGTTTGATTGCCGGCGCTCGCGATAATGGCGCCGTCAGCTCCAACGACGACCGCTCCGACCGGAACTTCGCCACGCGCACCGGCTGCGCGCGCTTCCTCAAGCGCAAGGTCCATGTGGCGGGGCGGGGCGGTCGATGTCATAAGGTGCGGTTTCCGATCAGCCTGATGTCAGAAATGCCCGACAACCGTTCAAAAGCCCAGCCGTCAAAGGCTCAGCCCACGGCCCGCCCCAAAGTGAAGACGTCCGAGAGCGGCGCCATGCGCATCGCCAAGGCTATGGCGCGAGCAGGTCTGTGCTCGCGCCGCGAGGCCGAGCGCTGGATCGCAGACGGCCGCGTCAGCGTCAACGGCAAGCTTCTGAAGACGCCCGCGTGCGAGGTCGGACCGTCCGATAGCGTGCTCGTCGATGGCAAGCCGCTGCCGACGTCCGAGCCCGCCCGGCTATGGCGCTACCACAAGCCCAAGGGTCTGGTTACCACCCATTCGGACCCGCAAGGGCGACCGACCGTGTTCGACAAGCTGCCGCCGGAGATGCCGCGCGTCGTGTCTATCGGACGCCTTGATTTCAATACCGAGGGACTGCTGCTTCTCACCAACGACGGCGCACTTGCGCGCCATCTCGAACTGCCGGCGACGGGCTGGCAGCGGCGCTACCGCGTGCGCGCGAAGGGCCGCGTCACGGACGCCGATCTCGCCAAACTGAAGGACGGGGTCGAAGTCGAGGGCGTGCGTTACGGCCCGGTCGAAGCGGTAATCGACAGCGTGCAGGGCGCCAACATGTGGCTCACCATTGCGATCCGCGAAGGCAAGAACCGTGAGGTGCGCAAAATTCTCAAGCACCTGGGCCTTGACGTAAACCGGCTGATCCGCGTCGGGTTTGGACCATTCCGGCTTCTCGAACTCGCGCCGGGCGCGGTCGAGGCGGTCAAGCGGCGGACGCTCGTTGAGCAGCTGGGCAACAAGGTGGCGCAGGACCTCGGACTTTCGGAAGGTCCGCAAGAGCGCAAGCAGCGTATCGCGCGCGCCAAGGCGCTGACAGGCGGCGGCAAGGAATGAGAGTCGTGGCAGGACGGTTTCGGGGCCGGGCGTTGACCGCGCCCGCGGATCAGCGCATCCGGCCAACGTCGGATCGCGTGCGCGAGAGCGTCTTCAACATTCTGGCGCACGGCATCCCCGATCTCACGCTTGCCGGCGCGCGCGTCATTGATCTCTTCGCGGGCACCGGCGCGCTCGGGATCGAGGCTGTATCGCGCGGTTGCGCCTATTGCCTGTTTGTCGAAGAAGAACCGGAAGCACGCGCGCTTATCCGGCAGAACGTCGAGGCGCTCGGGCTTACCGGAGAAACGCGCATATTCCGCCGTGATGCCACCGATCTCGGCCCCGTCGGCACGATGGCGCCCTTCGACGTTGCGTTCCTCGATCCGCCCTATGGCAAGGGTCTAGGGGAAGCCGCTTTGCGATCGCTTGTCGACGGGAACTGGCTCAAACCGCGCGCTGTGTGCGTGCTGGAGGAACGAGCCGACGTGCCGTTCGAACTGCCTGTCCAGTTCGCACTCATGGACGCGCGCACCTATGGCGACACCACCGTGCGGTTCATGCGGGGCGGCTAGTTTCCGAAGAGAATTGATACCAGTGACTGCTGGCTCGTTGTGCCGGTGTTGATGTCGCTCAACGCGCTGTAGCGGGCGATGAACTTCTCGAGTTTTTCCGGATCCTTCAGGTCTGCGATATCAAGCTTTTTGTTGATCATCGCGGCCTGCGTATCTAGTTCAGCAAGCGACATCGTGTCCGGAAGGCTAAGCGCCGTGCGGACGACCTGGAACAGCGCCTTATCCGCCAGGATACTAAATGCCGACGTAATGGACGGCGCCTTGCGCTGGAAGTAGAGCGCCAGGCGAACCGCCTCGTTATTGTCGCCTGCCTTTTCCTCCATCAACTGACGCAGATAGAGGTCCGCCGTCGTCAACATGTCCTGGCGGTCTTGCGGCGCATTCATCGTCTCGCGGAAAACGGTGCCGTCGGAATTGAAGTTGAAGGCGCCGGCGAGCACGCGGTACTGGCCGTTCTTGGACTGATTGGCGAAGCTCGTGCGATCTTCAAGATCACTCGTCAGGATCTGGCGCAGCACATCGACTGTCTCGACGCTTTCCTTCAAGCCGTAGGCGGTGCGCAAGTACGTAACGGCGCGCTGATCCGCGAGCAGTTCGTCGAGCGACTGAAGTTTCTCGATCTTGGCGCGGTAGTAGTCGTTCTCGGCTTTTGTCTCGGCCTCTTTCACGTCGGGATCTCCGACGGCGGCGACGTATGCCAGCATTGTGGACCGCATGCCTGATTGAGTTTGCGCCAGGCGCTGCGTTTGAGCGTTGCCTTCGGCGTCGAAATTGAAGGCCCCCGCGAGCTTCTTAAATCGCGTGTCGCGCGTCGAATTGACGAAACTGGTCGGGTC
>CADECN010000062.1 GCA_902825785.1 uncultured Hyphomicrobium sp.
TACCCTCACGCAGCTTTCGGTATTTGCCGCACAGCACGGCATGATCTGGGCCGGTACGGGGCTTATGCCGGGCAACAACAATTCGAAGGGATCGCCCGAGGACGTCAACCGCGTCGGCTCGTTCCTCGGACTGATGGCTCAGGCCAACGCCGACCAAGGCCCGGACGTCGCCCCGCCACAGGCCGATCGCAAGACGGCCGAGCTGTTCGGCGCCCGCATCGCCACAACAACAAAGCGGTGGGCGTCGGCCCTGGTCGCCGCCTGACAAAAAAGGAGCGCCGGAAAGTTGCCGGCGCTCCTTCTAATTCGATTTCATAAGGCAGGCCCCGCGCGCAAACGCGCCGGTCAGCCGCGAAAGGCCGATCAAGTGTAAATCGGGAACCGATCGCAAAGCGCGGTCGCCTTGGCTTTCACCGCGGCCTCGACACCCGCATTGCCTTCTTCACCGTTCTTCGACAGGCCTTCCAGAACCTCGGTGATGAGTCGCCCGACCTCCTGGAATTCCGCGACGCCGAAACCACGCGTCGTACCGGCGGGCGATCCGAGACGGACACCGCTCGTCACCATCGGCTTCTCCGGGTCAAACGGAATACCGTTCTTGTTGCACGTGATGTGCGCGCGACCCAGCGCCTTCTCGGCCTTGTTGCCGGTGATCTTCTTCGGCCTCAGGTCAACGAGAATAAGGTGGGTATCGGTACCGCCTGACACCAGGGCAAAGCCGTTCTGCACCAGCGTCTCGCCCATCGCCTTTGCGTTCGCGATGACGTTCTGGATGTAGACCTTGTAATCGGGACGCAGCGCCTCACCGAATGCGACGGCCTTTGCGGCGATCACGTGCATCAGCGGACCGCCCTGGATGCCAGGGAAGATCGCAGAGTTGATCTTCTTCGCTAGGTCTTCGTCATTCGTGAGAATCATTCCGCCGCGCGGACCGCGCAGCGTCTTGTGCGTCGTCGTCGTAACCACATGCGCATGCGGAAATGGGCTCGGATAGAGGCCTGCCGCGACGAGCCCGGCAAAGTGGGCCATGTCGACCAGGAAGTAAGCGCCGACGTCATCGGCAATCTTGCGGAAGGCCGCAAAGTCAATCGTGCGCGGATAGGCGGAACCGCCCGCGATGATGATGCGCGGCTTGTGCTCGTGCGCCAGCTTGCGCACTTCGTCGATGTCGATCAGGTGCGTGTCCGGCTTCACCATGTAGTGCACGGCCTTGAACCATTTGCCCGACTGGTTGACGGGCGCGCCATGCGTGAGGTGGCCGCCGGCCGCCAGCGACAGACCGAGGATCGTATCGCCCGGCTGCGCCAGCGCGTTGAACACGCCCTGGTTCGCCTGGCTCCCCGAGTTGGGTTGCACATTCGCGAATGCGCAGTTGAAGAGCTTCTTGGCACGGTCGATCGCAAGTTCTTCGGCGATGTCGACGTACTGGCAACCGCCGTAGTAGCGCTTACCCGGATAGCCTTCCGCGTACTTGTTGGTGAGCACGGAACCGGCGGCGTCAAGCACTGCCTGGGACACGATATTCTCCGACGCGATCAGCTCGATCTCATGCTGTTGACGGCCGAATTCCTTCTGGATGGCACTAAAAACCTCAGGATCGGTTTCCGACAGATGCGACTTGAAAAATCTAGACAGCGTCGTGCTGCCGGCGGCCGGTGCGATCGACATGGGGTTTCCTCTTATCGCGTTGTGTTTTGCTAGGTCGCAGGGCGCTGCCGCGAGGGAACTGGCACGCCCCAGCCCGCAGCTTGATACTATAGTACAGCCAGTTTTCGCCCGCTCAACACCCAAGCGGACTACCCGGCCGCGTAAAAAAAGCGCGGCGAAATGGTCGACGCGATAGCCAACCGTCTGACAGCGCACTCGGGCGCGGATTACTCGGCGGCTTGGTTGAGGCTTTCCATCAGCGCGAGCGGACACTGCGACCAAAGTTCGGTCAACGCGTTGACCAAACCCGACATGTCGGAGTCCGTATGCTGCGGCGAAGGTGTCAGGCGCAGCCGCTCGGTGCCGCGCGGCACGGTCGGGTAGTTGATCGGCTGCACGTAAATTCCGTACCGATCCAGCAGCACGTCCGTGATCGCCTTGCAGCGCACCGGATCGGACACGAGAACCGGCACGATGTGGCTTGGCCCCGCGATCACGGGTAGGTCGGCCGCCGTGAGGCGCCGCTTCAGCATCCGCGCACGTTCCTGGTGCGTCTCACGCTCAACGTTGCTCTCTTTCAAGTGGCGGACAGAGGCAAGCGCGCCGGCGACGATAACGGGAGCAAGCGAGGTCGTGAAAATGAATCCTGGTGCATACGAGCGAATGGCGTCGACCAGAGTACGCGAGGCTGCAATATAGCCGCCCATAACGCCATATCCCTTGGCGAGCGTACCGTTAATGATGTCGACCTGATCCATCACGCCTTCGCGCTCGGCAACGCCGCCGCCGCGTGGCCCGTAGAGCCCGACGGCGTGCACCTCGTCGAGATAAGTAAGAGCGTTGTATTTCTTTGCGAGCGCACAGACCGAAGCGATCGGCGCGATATGGCCGTCCATCGAATAGACGCTTTCGAACGCGATGATCTTGGGCACGCCAATCGGCGCGGCCTTCAACTTGGCTTCTAGATCGCCAAGGTCGTTGTGCAAGAAGATGTGCTTTGGCCCGCGCCCGTTGCGGATGCCCGCAATCATCGATGCATGGTTCTTTTCGTCAGAAAAGACCAAGCAGCCAGGAAGCAACTGAACGAGTGTGGAAAGCGTCGCTTCGTTCGCGACGAACGCGGACGTGAAAAGCAGCGCCGCTTCCTTGCCGTGCAGGTCGGCAATCTCGGCTTCGAGTTCCACGTGATAGTGCGTCGTACCCGAAATATTGCGCGTGCCACCCGAACCGGCGCCGACCATGTCGATCGCTTCGTGCATCGCCGCGACCACCTTGGGATGCTGCCCCATGCCGAGGTAGTCGTTCGAGCACCACACGGTGATCGGCTTGCACTCGACGCCGGAAAAGACATCGGCGTTCGGAAAGGACCCTCGGCGGCGCTTTAGGTCGGCAAAAACTCTGTATCGCCCCTCGCGCTTAATGGCTGCGAGTGCATCGCTGAGGCGCTGCTCGTAGGTCATGAAGTACTTCCCACTCCCGAACCGTCTTTTTTTGGAATGGTTATGACCTGTCGGAAGCGGCAGAGCCACCGAAATTTTGGCGCACACAACAATTCCACGACCCCCTACGGCCAAACGCGGCCGTATGCCGCTGAAAGTAGAGTCGACTTGTGGCTGAAATCAGTAAGCCGCGGCGACCGCGCCAACACCGTCGCGTTGGTAAAGATCACGACGGAATTGCACGACGCCGTCTTCAGTCGCCCACGCCGTGAAATAGGAAAAATGCAGCTGTACGGGCTTTTTTAGGCGCACGTCATAACGTTTGCCCGACGCTTTGAGCGCCGCGATATTCTCAGCCGTACCACCCCTGTTACCGACGAGAAGCCATTGCGCGAGGTGCGCAATGTTGTGAACCCGAATGCACCCTGAGCTTGCAGAACGGAAGTTGCGCCCAAAGATTCGGTCCGATGGCGTATCGTGCATATAGACCGAATGGGAATTGCCGAAGTTGATTTTTAGGAACCCGAGCGGGTTCTCTTTTCCCGGCTGCTGGCTATAGCTGTACGTCCCGGGCGAGACTTTTGCCCAATTGATGTTCCCGCTGTCGACCTTCCGACCCGAACCGTCGTAAGCGTCGATCTTGAACTTTTCGAGCACATCCTGCCCCTTCGACTGCATCTCGCGGCCGCGTGGGATGAGATCTTCGGATATGACCGTCGGCGGCAGGCGCCAGATCGGATTGAAGTTGAGGTCGGTGATGGTCGAATCGAGCAGCGGAGTCGGCCGGTCCGGTTTTCCCACAACGCCTGCGTAACGTGCCACGACCTGCCCGTTCTCGACCGCTTCGATCTGCGCCGCCGGAATGTTGACCATAACGTAGCGCTTCGCGAGCGTGCTGGCTTCCTGCTGCAATCGCCCGAGGTTGACCTTGAGCTGCTTCAGTCGCGCGTCCGCCGGAACATTGAGAGCGCCAACGGTCCGCTTGTCGAGCACCCCGGTCGGAGCCAGGCCATTGGCCGCCTGATAGCGTTTGACCGCCTTCTCAAGATCGTAGTCGAAATAAGACGAGGACGTATCGGCGTTCTTGAGCTCTCCGGTCGCAATGAGGCGCGTCCGCAGCAGCGGCACCGCCGCGTCGCTCGTACCTGCTTGTATTAGCTCATCGGGCTTGGCCTTGGGCGGCGGTTCCGGAACGGCGCCCCAGCCACCCGCAGCGACGATCTCGCTGTAACGGCTGATCGCCACCTTCGTCGCCTCGATGTTGGCCTTCGAAACGGTAGTGAACCCGACCGGCGGGTTGGCCTCCCACTCGCGGACGAAATCGAGATCGTAGCCGCTGGAGGATTGGCTGGTCGACTGCCCCACGGGACCAAACTGGATCCAGGAGTTGTCGGCCGCTGCCGGCAGAGCTGCAAGCACAGCGCATAGCAGCGCGCTCCCGGCAGCAAAACCGGCGACCTTGGTCGCGTGGCCCTGCCCCTCATTCGCAAGAAGCCGAAGCGCCATCATTGTCGCCGCCCATCCGTCTGCTGGCTGTACACGCGCGGGTACTGCCAAAGGCTTTTCCGCGCGGGCACGTCGTCGATCCCAACGGCAAGCGATGCGCAACCGCCGCCGACACCCACTGCGACTATCCCCGGTAACGCGCGCGAGAATAAGCGCCTTCGACCGGCCTCGCGAGGGTCAGGCATCTGAAATACCGATTTTATTTCCAGCCCGCGCTTCACAAGCCACAGGCCGGCGTAACGGCCTGTGGCGCAACAGAAAAGGCCGCCCACCTCGCTGGTGCGCGGCCTTTGCCCGTCGCGTCGCCCGGTTCCCCAACCCGACGCGGCTTTTTTCTTTATATTTAGAGGCGGTAACGGATCTGGTCGGACCAGAAGCGCTCCAGGCGCACCAGAGCCTTGTTGAGGCCCTTGACGTCGTCACCCGTGACTTCGCCCACAGCCTGCACCGAGCCGAGCTGGCGGTGATACAGCTTATTGACGGTATCGCGAGCCTCAAGGCCGCGCGGTGTCAGGCTTACGCGCACCGACCGGCGGTCGGTGTCCGACCGCTTGTAGTGGATGTAGCCCATGTCCACGAGCTTCTTCAGGTTGTAGGAGACGTTCGAGCCCAGATAGTAGCCGCGCGTCTTGAGCTCGCCCGCCGTCAGCTCGCTATCGCCTATGTTGTAGAGAAGCAGCGCCTGGACGCTATTGAGCTCGGCCCCGCCCTGGCGGTCGAACTCGTCCTTGATGACATCGAGAAGAAGACGGTGCAGGCGCTCGATCAGCCGCAGCGCCTGAAGATAGTCGGCGCGAAACGAATCTTCCTGCACCGGCGCGCGGTGGCGCGCAACATCCAACGCAATACTCATAACCCTGCCTCATGCCTGTTTGACGCTTCCCGATTATTCCGGGTTGCCCAAAGAGGTAACGCAGATGAATAAATACCGACTAAATAGATATAGTAAAAGAACAGTACCGGGGGTATTTCGAAACGAAATATTAGCCAATGCCCACCTATTCGCCGATGTTGGTGAAAACCGAACTAACGGAATCGATAGAATAGAAACCGTTTATGTGGGTACGCGTTCAGACGCGCGCGGCTTGCATGTCTTCGCGGCTCAGCAACTGCAAATCGCCGTCGCCAAGCGACGAGAAGTAGTCGTCGACGAGAGATTGAGGCACATCCTCGATGCGTGCAATCTGCCAGGCGGGTTTCTGGTCCTTATCGACGAGAGCCGCGCGCACGCCTTCGTAAAAATCCTTCCCCTCAAGACAGCGCACCGCCAGCCGATAGTCCTGTATCAGTGTCTCGCGCAAATCGAGCCGGCGCGCCGTTCGGATATGCCGGTCGGTGATGGCGAGTGAAATCGGCGACTTCATTAATAAATCGGCCAGCGTTTTGTCGGCCCATGCCTTGGCCTCTCCCGAAGCCGACCGAAGCGCCTCGAAAATCCCGCCGAGCGTTTCGGCGCCAAAAAGGTCCGTGATGAATTTGATTTCGCCTTGTACGGGACCTGGCGCCTGCGGCGTGTGCAGGCCGTCGAGCATCGGGTCAACACAATCTGCATCCGACAGCCCGCGCCAGATATTGCCATACGCGCCCGCGTCGATTGCGTGCGTGGCTATGCCAAGCCAGATCGCGTCCGCGCGCCCAATCGGACGCCCTGTCAGCCCAAGGTAAAGGCCGATTGGCCACGGCAGTCGCGCCAGAACATGGGCCACGCCAACATCGGGAAACAGACCTATGGCCGTTTCGGGCATCGCCCATTTGTAATTCTCACCCGCGACGCGATGCGTATTGAAACACGTGAGTCCCGCGCCCGAGCCCATGCATATGCCGTTAATGAATGAGACCGAAGGCTTTGAAAAACATTCGAGCAGCCAATCAAGCGCATACTCATTCCGGAAATAGCTCCTGACGAGTTCGACATCACGCCGCGCCGCCTCGGTCAGCGCTTTCACATCGCCGCCGGCGCAGAATGCCTTGGCGCCCGTGCTCGTCAGCGCCACGATATAGATGTCGGGGTTGCGCGCGATCACCGGTATCGCGTCCGCCATCACGCGGCACATATCGTCGTCAAATGCGTTGAGCGCTTCGGGCCGGCTGAGTTCGATCGTCATAAGCGCGCCCGAGCGCCGGACGGCGATCTTGGCGGCTGGGTCTGCGGCGAGGTGTTGCGGCAATGCTGATGTCACTGGTTCGTTTCTGCGCTGCAGCGGCCCTGTGGCCTACGCGCGGTTGCGAAAGTTATGTGCCTCATGCGGCGGAGAAATCCAATTGTCTCGCCACATTCTCCACCTATATGCTTTCGAAGGGGAACTGCCGCCACATCGAGTCGTGGCGACTGGGAGTGATTTCAAAGACTTGCGGGATCACTTGGCTTGTCCGGCGTCACGCCGGGACGCGGGGCATACGCGCGATGATTCGAAACGGCGACGTCAGATCACAGAAGGAACGTGGAGCGGCCGCCCAGCGCCGCGCACGGACAATTGCACTCGTCGCACTGCCAGTCCTCGCCATGATCGCCGCGCCCGTTCGCGCCAAGGACCCCACCACGGAAGCGATCATCGAGGTCGGCAAGACCCTCAAGGGCACGATCGACTCAACCGCAAAAGCGGTCGATGCCGCTGTAACCTCGACCCTTGATGGCAAGCCGTCCAAGGCCAAAAAACGCAAAGCGGCAAAGAAGAACAAATCCGACGATCAGATCGACGCCGACGCAGCAAAGAAATCCGCGACCACCGACGCAAACGGCGATGCGGGTACGCGTGACACGAATGTCGCGGGAGATGACGACGGCCCGGTCGATCGAAAGGCCAAAAAGAAAAATGCGCCCGGCACGGCCGAGGCCGTCAAGCCGCCCAAGCCCGCGCTTGTCGACAAGAACCCGGTCTCCGAACAGGTCGATGACACGGCGGTCAAGGCCCCGGTGAAAGCTGCGGCCCCAAATTCAGAGCCCAAGAAATCCTTCCCGCGCACCCTCGAAGAGGCCAAGGCTGAAGACGCCGCAATCGCCAAGCCGCCCGAGACGTGGAGTGAGACCGAAATCGCAGAAGGCCGCGCACGCTGCTCTGAGATCCTGAAACGCATCCACGCTGTCGCGATCCCCGAAACGCCGATCAGGGAGGGTGCGTGTGGAGCACCGGCCCCGATCCAGCTCATCAGCATCGGCCAGAATCCCGAAGTCAGCATTTCGCCGCCCGCTACTCTCACCTGTGAAATGGCCGAGAAGCTGGCTGGCTGGCTTGAAGGCGACCTGCAGCCGCTGGCCAAAAAACATCTGGGCGCTCCCGTCATCAAGATCGAGACGATGAGTTCCTACTCCTGCCGTAACGCCTACGGCCGTGCGAACAACAAGCTCAGTGAGCACGGCATCGCTAACGCACTCGACATTCGCGGCTTTGTCACCGCCTCCGCCAAGAGCGCGATGGTCCTGGAGGACTGGGGTACGCCGCAGCGCGAAATCCTCGCGCGCATCGCGGCCGAGAAGGCGAAGGCCGAAAAGCTGGCGGCCGAGAAAGCGGCTCAAGATGCCAAGGCAAGCACCGCTTCGCAGGCGAGCGATGGCCACGCCGTTGAAAGCGCGGCCGACGCTGACAACGCGCCCAAGGGCGCAGCTTCCGGTTTATCCTTGAATGACGCCTCGCACCTGGGCGGGCCGCGCCTGGCCGCGGCCTCCACCACGAAGGCAATCGTCGATATCGAGATCGCCATCCCCGGAATAAAGGCCCCACCGCCCGGACCCCGGCAATTTCTACATGAAGCGCACACTGCGGCCTGCCAGATCTTTGGCACCACCCTTGGGCCGGAAGCGAACGCGGCGCATCGCAACCATTTTCATGTCGATATGGCCAAGCGCAAATCGGCCACCACCAAGATCTGCGACTGACGCGGCAACCACACCTCAACGCCACCCTTGCCATCGGCGCTACTGGGCCTAAAGGTGCGCCAACGATGAGCGCGCCCCCGTAAGAACTGAAGATCAACTCGATGTCGTCCCGTTCAAGCAAAGAACCGCAGAGTGGCGCGTCCGCGTTCGCTCCCGGGGCCTTCCCGGCGATCCGTATGCGCCGCAACCGCAAGGCGGACTGGTCGCGTCGCCTCGTGGCCGAGCACGTCCTTTCGCCCGCCGACTTGATTTGGCCGCTCTTCGTTATTGAAGGCACTGCCGGTCGCCAGCCGGTTGCAACCATGCCGGGCGTCGAACGACTGACGGTAGACCTCATAGTGGAAGCCGCCCGCGAAGCGGTCGCACTCGGCATTCCAGCCGTTGCACTCTTCCCCTACACCGATCCCTCCAAGCGCACCGACGATGCGCGCGAGGCGTTCAACCCCGACAATCTCGTCTGCCGCGCCACTCGCGCCATCAAAAACGCGGGTCTCGATCTCGGGGTCATTCTGGATGTTGCGCTCGACCCCTATACGAGCCACGGCCACGACGGGCTGCTCGTCGGTGACGAAATCGTCAATGACCTGACGAACGCCGCTCTCGTGCGTCAGTCGATCGTACAAGCGGAAGCCGGCGCCGACGTCTTGGCCCCCTCCGACATGATGGATGGGCGCATCGGCATCATCCGCAGCGCACTTGAGACGGCAGGACACACCAACACGCAGATCTGCTCGTATGCGGCGAAGTACGCGAGCGCATTCTACGGCCCATTCCGCGACGCCGTCGGCTCATCCGGTTTCCTCAAGGGCGACAAGCGCACGTATCAGATGAACCCCGCGAACGGTGACGAAAGCCTGCGCGAGGTTGCCCTCGATATCGCCGAGGGCGCCGACATGGTCATGGTGAAACCGGGAATGCCCTATCTCGATATCGTGCGCCGCGTGTCGGACACCTTCAAAATTCCGACGCTTGCCTACCAGGTCTCGGGCGAATACGCGATGATCGCGGCCGCCGCCGAAAAAGGTATGCTCGACGGCGACAGGGCCATGCTTGAAAGCCTCTTCGCCTTTAAGCGCGCCGGGGCCTGCGCCGTGCTGACCTACTTCGCGCCAAAGGCCGCGAAACTCCTCGCGCCCTAGCGTTACTGCGACCGGCGGATCAGCGACGCCGCGTACGCCGCGCCGCGCATCGGCAGGATTGAATCGTCGGGGCTCCCCGCCAAGCCGTCCGGCAGGTTGTTCGGATCGAACGTTCCGGCATCGCAGACCGCGTCGTCTTCCAATGCATCAATTGAGATCTCGCCCAGCGCGACGGACTTGCGCTCCGCCTCCGGCCACTGAACGGTCGGATCGTTCGTCACATCGCCCTTTTCGCCTATGATCGCGGTGAGCGTGAATTTGATCGGCCCTTGCCCAAGCCGTTCTTTCAGATCAGCGCTGAAGAAATCGTCGGCCTTGGCTTTCGCTTCATCCTCGCTCAGCCCGAGAACACCCGTCGCGGGAACGGTTTTGAACTTGATTGTCGTCGCGTCCCCTTTCGCGTTCGTGGCTATGAAAGCGTGCACGCCCCAATAATTCTGCGCCGCATAGCTCGCCGGAATCGCCTGAGAAGCGTAGTAGACGTCCTGCCGTGTCGTCTCCGGATTCGCTTCCGAGAAAGCCTTGATCTTCTCGCCATCGGCTTTACCCGCCAGCGCACCGGCGCGCACCTTGAAGAACTCCAGCGCCTGCTCGGGGTTTCTTGCAAAAAAGATTGGCGCATTGATCTGCACGAAATCTGTCGGCGACGAACCTTGAGGATCGAACCGGATCGCAAGTCCGCGATTTCCGCGTGCCTTCTCGCTCGCATTGGGATTGCCGCCGCCGAAGGAGAAACGGCCGAGCACCGGAACCTTTGCCGCGAACAGAGGCGCTTTCGAAAGCGAGGGCGCTTCCGCCGTCGGCGTGAACGAGCCCTTCACGCACTGGCCCTTGGTGTGAGCCGCCCGGCCCGGGTGTTCGCCAAAAATACCATTGAGCCCGTCGACGAGCTGATCGCCCGTCACCTCGTCCGCTATGGCTCCGGGTGACCAAGCTGCCACCAAGAAAGACACTGCCAACACCGTCCACTTGCTCATGGCAAACGCTCCCGTTCAACGCGTCATAGCTTTGCTGGATGTCAGCTACTGCACATTGGTTACGGTCGGCAATCCCCGCTTTGCTGCAATCGATATCAACAACTCGTGGTATGCAGCCGGGACGGCCGTCGCCTTACACATGGAGCGAACGCCCCCGTCTTCCCCGCCAGAAAAACCAGCCTATACTGCGCGCCAATGGTTTGGCTTGCCGCTCGGGGGTACAATGCGGGGCAGTCGTTTCCCGGCGCGTACGCGGCTGATACTATTGCTGTTGCTTCTCTGCGCGTCGCCCTCATTGCCAAGGGCCGCCGAGATATTGCCGGAGTTTCCCGATCCCGTTGCCTGCCCGGCCGAGGCCGACGACCCGACCATCGCAGAACCTGAGAAAGCAGCCTGGACCGCCTGCGAGAAATTTGTCTGGTCCTGCATCCGCAAGGGCGAGGAGGCAAACCTTTTTCTGAAGTCCTGCATCAAGCCGCGCACGACCGTGCAGTCGGAAGCTCGTAAGCGTCATCGCCTCGCGCCATTTTTCAATCCCGAGCGATACGCGTCAACCAACGCCATCTCGGACAGCTTCGTTCTGACGCTACTGCAGAACCCTGTCTACAGCGTCCAGATACCGGCGCTCGGAATCCGCATCTTCGGCGCCTACTTCGCAGATCCTGTAAACTTCGAGAACGTTACGACGTCGAGCAATCTCGTACTCGACGGCTCGATGATGCGCCTCGGCCTGCGCATGACGAACTTTACGACGCCCAAGAACGTCTCCGTCGATGGCTCCAACATCCGCGGCTCACTCTATCTGATGCGGGCGCGCATCGACGGCTCGATTTTCATGGAGCGTGGCGTCTTCGATACAGTCGACTTACGTGATTCACGTATCGGTTCGAGCGTGGAAGGCACCGGCTCGGTCTTCACCAACGACTTCCAGTTCGACCGCGCCGACATCGACGGCAAGTTGATCCTGACGAAAGCGCGCCTGACGCTTCTGAAGGGCTGGGACGCCCGCATCGGCGGCTCTTTGGAGCTACGTCTTGCAGACATCCGCCGCAAGGTCGACATCACCGGCGCGCGGATCGAGGGCGATCTGCGTATGCAGGACGTAACATTCGGGCGTCAGCCGCGCTCCGGCGACACCTATTGCGACTGGGATCCCGAACTGAAGGCCAGCTACGTCCTGAACGAACTGATGGAAGCCTTGCCCGAGGCCGACCGCGCCGCGGCCATGCGCGAGGTCATGGAAGACCGCCCATCATACGCCGGCAAACCCGACGGCAATCCCTGCCACGATAAGAGCAGCGCGAAAGTTTCGCTTGTCCGAAACGAAGTTCTTTTGCGCGACATGAAGATCGAAGGTTCGCTGTGTATCGTCGACACCACCGGCCTCATCGCCGGCAGCTCCGATCCCGCACGACCAAAATTCGTCGAGACGATCTCGCTCGACGGCACGCAGGCGAAATCCACCGTGCTGAGTTGGAAGGCCACGGAAAGCCGCACGCTCTGGCGCGCGGTCAACTTCAAGACCGGCTACATGGTCATCAATTTGAACGACCAGCCGAGCGACCACTTCATCGACAATCTCGACATCGGTTTCATCACCTTCGCGCGCCGTCCCTCCGGCGAATTGTCGAACGACGACCTCGTTGGCCAGTCGGACGAGCATCTCGTCAAATACAAGTGCGAGCTGACGCCAGCTGCCAACACGGTTGACCCGGCCGAGGACGAGGACACGCAAGAACGGATCATCCGCTTCTTCACATCCGACAAGTCTGCGAGCGCCCAGCCCTTCAGCAACGTCGTGAGCCGGCTGGAAGCCTCCAGCATCAACACGCTCAACCTGCGCAAGGCTCTCAGTGACTTCAAATATCGCGACGCCTGTGGCTACTCGAACTTCTCGCGCGCGCGCCGCGACACGACGTGGGTCTCCGTCCCGGACGCGTGGCGCAAGGCAATGGAGAAGAAACCCGAGGGCACGTCGACCGCCCTGCACGCCGCCAGCGAATTGAGCCTGCTGGGGCTCGACACCGCCTGCAACGTCGGGGTCTACGGCCTGCGCCAGATGGTCTATTACGGGCACGAGCCCTGGCGCATCATGTACTTCATCTTCGGCGCCATCGTGCTGTTCTGGCTGCTGTTGAAGCTCGACCGGTATACGCCTGGCCAAGAGATGATGCGTCGCCGCTTCGGCCTCGGCTATGCCTTCGACAACCTCATTCCCTTGAAGGCCTACCGCATGGAGCCGGAAGCCGCCGACGAATTGCCCAACAGCACGACCCTGCGCGCCTACCGCGTATTCCACCGCGGCCTCGGCCTGCTGTTCGCGCTGATGATCTTCTTCTTCGTCTACAAGGCCTCGACGTAACGCGTGTCCGCACCGCTCATCCGGAGAACCACGATGGAGAAAGCCGCACCGCCTTACTTACGGCAGTGCGGCTGGCGTAATCGGTCTACGGCTAGTTGGGCTTCAACTGATGGATGTCGCCTTCGTCGGTTGCGACATACAGAAAGCCATCGGGCCCTTGCACGACCGAGCGGAAGCGGCCTGCGGGCATCGGTATCGCCGCCATGGTCTTCGTGGCGGACGCGCCGTCAGGGCTGATGGCGAGCACGTCGAGCCGGTTGCCGACAGGTGTGCCGTGCACACCGATGCCCATGAACGAGACGACCATGTGTCCATCCCAGCCCTTCCACTGCTTACCCGACAGAAACGCGCCGGACGACTGCGGCCGCCCATGGCCAGGGCGGACGACCTCTCTGCTTTCCGCTTAGGTGGCGTCACGCGGCCGTATACCGCCCGCCTCACATGGCGGCGGAGCTCTTGGGAAATTCACCGGTATCGGCTGGCGCAACCGCTGCCGCCGTCCGCGCCTATTCCTCAAATCCAATACCGAAGTCGGTAACTCAGGAGGCTTGCCGGGGGCTATAGTTGGAGCTGTAGGAAACGCACGCACCCCAAACCAAAGAAGGTGCGGCCAAGCCCTGGGAGTCGAACATGATGGATATGAAGAAATTCACCGATCAGCTGGAAACGCAAACTAAGCAGTGGCAGCAGCAGATGGCGGACCTACAAAATCAGTTTCTGAACCAGAGCGGCGATCTCAAGCAGCAGTACGAAAAACAAATCGCGACGATGAATGAATACGTCGCCAAGTCTCAGGAAATGCTCGGCAAGATTCAGGCGACGAATGAAGCCGCCTGGAAGGATATGGCCGATGGAGCGACCCAGTCATTTGAGGACTGGCAGAACGCCGTGCAATCCGCGATGGGCCGCTACAAAGCTTAACGCCCTCTCAGGCCGTCGCAGGGGTGACAACAAAATTCGCTTCTAGCGCCCCTGTGGGGCTTGCGCCGCGTCTGGTCTCCGGTGCGGCCTGACAGCGACGCGGCCGCGTCAAGACACAACCACGAAAACGGCCAGCATCGACACCACAACGGCAACCAACGTCGCGAGCCATAACGGCGGCCACGGTTCCCGTCCCGTGCTCTTTTCACTCTGGCCCATCGCAGCCTTGCCCCTTTTGAGATTGGCTGACCACAGGGCTTGCGAATGTTCCGTCTGCATTGCTGGTGGTCCGCGCCCAGCCAATCCCCCTGTCGAAGCACGATAATTCGATGACCGCCTGCGTTCGCGACATGACCTTCAGCTTGCGCAGAATTTCACTCACATGAGCTTTGACGGTGGTTTCGCAGATGCCGAGCTCCCGGCCGATGTCCTTGTTGTGCATACCGCGTCGAAGCATGCTCAGAACCCGAAGCTGCTGCTGAGTCAGCGGAAGATTGTTGAAGGGCCGGTCATGCGTTCTTGCTGAACGATCTCGATCGCCGCGCTCGATTGCATTTTGTTGGGTGAGCGCGCTTTTTATTGCTTTAACGAGT
>CADECN010000063.1 GCA_902825785.1 uncultured Hyphomicrobium sp.
GAAAGGCATGCCGATGCGCGCGGCCATGCGCTGTTCGAGGGTCGCGATGAAGCGCTCGGTGTCCGCCATCGGATTGCACTCGGTGACCGCCATCAGCAGGCAGTCCTCGAGCTCCGGATAGTCGGTGCCGAGGGCGATGCCGGCGAGGATGCCTTGCGCCTCGAGATCGCGCAGCAGCGGCTGCACCGGCTCGCCCGCGCGCACGGTGAACTCGTTGAAGGACGGCGCCCGGAAGCGCGGCGCAAAGCCGACGCCCGTGGCCACCAGACGCTGGCGCAGTCGGGCGGCACGCTTCAAGTTCGACTCCGCCAATTGGCGCAGACCGACCTTGCCGTACAACGACAGGTACATGGTGGCGGCCAGGGCGCACAGGGCCTGGTTGGTGCAGATGTTCGAGGTCGCCTTCTCGCGCCGGATGTGCTGCTCGCGGGTCGAGAGCGTCAACACCCAGG
This sequence comes from uncultured Hyphomicrobium sp., assembly GCA_902825785.1. Lineage (GTDB taxonomy): Bacteria > Pseudomonadota > Alphaproteobacteria > Rhizobiales > Hyphomicrobiaceae > Hyphomicrobium_B. Next base: position 453 of record CADECN010000063.1, read on the forward strand.
CGCGTTGACCCTTGGAGTCGACCGTTTCGCCGGCCAGGCGGCCGGGCATGGCGCGTTTGTGTTCGTCCTTGCCGGCCAGGAAGCCGACGTAGGGGCCGCCGTAGGCCAGGCTGAGGCCGAAGGACTGGGCTTCGCCGCAGGCGATGTCGCAGCCGCCGGCGCCGGGGCTTTGCAGGAGTGCCAGGGACAACGCCTCGGTGACCACCCCGATCGACAGCGCACCCTGGGCGTGGGCGATGTCCGAGGCCACCGACCACGGTTCGACGACGCCGAAGTAGTTGGGCGACTGCACGGCGACGCAGATCGTCTGGTCGTCCACCGCCGCCGCGAGGGCCGCCGCGTCGGTGCGGCCGGATTCGTCCCAACCCACTTCCACGAGCTCGAAATCGAGGTTCTGAGCGTAGGTCGCGAGCGTCGCCCGGTAATGCGGGTGAATGCCGCGCGAGAGCACCACCTTGCGGCGCTTCTTCTGCAGACGGTCGGCCATGAGCACGGCCTCGGCGAAGGCGGAGGCGCCTTCGTACATCGAAGCGTTGGCCACCGGTAAACCGGTCAGGAGCGTCAGGAAGGTCTGGAACTCGAAGATCGCCTGGAGCGTGCCTTGGCTGAACTCGGGCTGATAGGGCGTGTAGACGGTCAGGAACTCGCCGCGCAGCAGGAGGTGGTCGATGACCGTGGGCACCTCGTGGCGGTAGGCACCGCCGCCCAGGAAGCTCACGAAATCGCGACCGGCGACCTGGTTCTTGGCGGCGAGAGCGCCGAAATGGTTCCGCAGGGCGCCGTCGCCCATGGGGCCGGCGATCGCCACGGGCTCGTCGAGCACGAGGTCGCCGAGGGTCGAAAACAGGGCGTCGACGGACTCGACGCCGACGGCGGCGAGCAGCTCGCGGCGGTCCTGCTCTCCGGTGGGGAGGTAGCGGTGCGCCACCATCGGAGGTTTACTCGCCGCCACTTTTCACGTACTCCTCGTACTGCTCGGCGTTCATCAGAGACTTCAGGTCGTCCGCGGACGAAAAGCGCATCTTGACCAGCCAGCCGTCGCCGTGGGGGTCCTCGTTGAGCAACTCGGGGTCGTCCACCAAGGCCTCGTTGATCTCGACGATCTCGCCGGCCAGCGGCGTGTAGACCTCGGCCACCGCTTTGACGGATTCGATCGTGCCGATCTCGTCCCCCGTGTCGAAGGCTTGACCCATCTCGGGCAGCTCCACGAAGACCACCTCGCCGAGCTCGTGCTGGGCGAACTCGGTGATGCCCAGCACGCAGATGTCGTCTTCGATACGGACCCATTCGTGCTCGCGCGAGTACAGGTTCTCACTGGGATACATGGGTCGATCTCCTCCTTGGCGTCGGTCGAATGGTCGTGATCATAACGGGCAATGGTCGAGAGAGTACTGCGTTCTACTGCTTAACGCGGCCGGCGATAAAACGGCAGCGGCACCACCACGGCGGCCACCCGCTTGCCGCGGATGTCGAGCTCGAGCGGGCTGCCCGGTTCGACCGAGCCCAGCGGCACGTAGGCCATGCCGAGGGCTTTTTCGAAAGTCGGGCTGTAGGTGCCGCTGGTGACGACGCCCACGGTGTCGTCTCCGGACACGATGGCGTGGCCCTGGCGGGCGATGCCTTTGCCCACGACTTCGAAGCCCACGAGGCGGCGTGCGATGCCACCCTCCCGGGCCGAGACGAGAGCCTCGCGGCCCACGAAATCACCCTTGTCGAGCTTCACCGCCCACATCAGATTGGCTTCGAGGGGCGTCGTCTGGTCGTCGATCTCGTGGCCGTAGAGCGCCATGGCGGCTTCGAGTCGCAGGGTGTCGCGGGCACCCAGGCCCGCGGGAATGAGCCCGTGGGCGGCACCCGCTTCGAGCAAACGGTCCCACAGCCGAGGAGCTTCTTCGGGGTCGACGTAGAGCTCGAAGCCGTCCTCCCCGGTGTAGCCGGTGCGCGACAGGATGGCCCGTGCGCCGTCCACTTGGCCGTGGGCGAAGCCGTAGTACTTGATCGCCGAGAGGTCCGTCGCCGTCAGCGGCGCCAGGATTTCGATCGCCCGCGGCCCCTGGAGGGCGAGCAGCGCGTAGCGGTGGGAGACGTTGTCGATCTCGACGTCGAAGCCCGCGGTGCGCGCCTTGGCCCAGGCGAAGTCCTTGTCGGCGTTCGAGGCGTTGACCACGATCAGGAACTCGGCCGGCCCCAGGCGGTAGACCAGCAGGTCGTCGACGTAGGTGCCGCGCTCGGTCAGAAAGGCGCTGTAGTGGGCACGACCCTCGGCGAGTTTGCCGAGGTCGTTGGGGGTCAGCCACTGGAGGTACGCCTCGGCCTGCGGGCCGCGCACGTGGATCTGGCCCATGTGGGAGACGTCGAACAGGCCCGCCGCCGTGCGCACCGCCCGGTGCTCGTCGATCACGCCCGAGTACTGCACCGGCATTTCCCAGCCGGCGAAATCGACCAAGCGGGCGCCGGCCTTCTGGTGGCAGGCGTACAGAGGGGTACGCAGAAGATTCGCATCGTTCATGGTGTGGAAGCTCCCCTCGGAAGCGGGTTCGAAGACGGACCTGAAAGCGATCTGAAAACTATCATACCGACTCCGCAGGAAAGGCCCCCGCAAGGGGGTTCCACAGTGCGAGGCGGGTGCGGGGGAAAGCTCCCCGGCCCCTTCGAAGGAGATGAACATGTATCGCAAGCCCATCCAAGTCCTCCTCGCCGCGGTCGCTCTCGTGGCCCTCACCTGGCCCCTCGCCGCCCACCCTCGCCAAGGTCCCGGGGACCTCGGCCTCCAAGCCCGCAAGCTGGCCCGGGTGCTCGAGCTGAGCGAGGAGCAGCGGGAACGCTCCCGCGCCCTCTTCCGCGCCACCCTCGAGGACACCAAGCCCCTGCGCGAACAAATGCGCCAACTGCGCGGCGAGCTGCGCCAGCAACTGGCCGCCTCCCCGGCCGACGACGCCACGATCAGCCGGCTGGTGCGCGAGCTCCACGGCCTGCGCAGCCAAATGAGGGAAAAGAAAGTCGCGCTCCGTGAGGGATTCGAGGCCTTGTTGACGCCTCGTCAGAAAGAACGGTTCGAGACCCTGCGCGCGTTGCGCGAAACGCTCCACGGCCCCCGGCGCGGCGTCGGCGGGCCAGCAGAGGGTCCCTAGAACCCAGGCTCGAGCCCGTGTCGGTCCTCCGGCTGCGGGTGGTTGGACGGCGGCGGCCGGGTCCTTCTGGTCGCCGCCCTTTTTTTATCTCCCGCCCAAGGGGGCGACCTGTACCCCCACCACTGACTCATGGTGTCCACGCTTCGCCAAGAACGGCCCAGAGTCTTCGAGCCCGAAGCCCTGTGCCAAACTCCGAGCGGAGCTCAGCCCGTGAAGAATCGAATCCTCGCCTCAGCGCCCTCAGGCCTCCCCGACTCCTACGTCCATGTGACTCCCGGCTGGCTGGTAGCCGTGGGGCGAGTGGGGATGGGCTCTTTGGGGCTGGTGGCTGGCGTTGCAGCCTGGCGGGGCCATGGGACGCTGGGACCCTTGATGGCCTCCGTCTCGGCGATCCTGGCTACGGTACTGGTCCTGCTCGCTCTGCCTGCTTGGGCACGGCGGATCAAGTTCGTGGCCAACGAACAGGGAATCGCCTTCCCGGCAAACGATCTACTCGTTCCGGTCCCTCCCAGAGCCAACGCGGCCTATGGCGACTTTCCACCCAGTCCCCGCCGGGTTGTGGCGATCCTGCTTTCGTTGAAGGCGTCCAGCCAAGGAACCTGACCTACCGGGTCGTACGGAAGCGAGCCAAGCGGGCGCCCCAAGCGCGCAACTGCTCGAACCCGGCGAGGCAGAGGCCTACGGCGACGAGCGCCAGGCTGACAAGCCCACCGAAATAGCCGACGGCCCAGCCGGTTCCCGAAAGCCGCCCCAACTCGTCCTTCGGGACCAGTCCGGACATGATCGAATTGGAGAACACGCCCATCAGTTCCGCGCACAGCGTCGCGATGATGAAGCCGCCGAGCACGATTGCGAGCGTTTCCGTCGGCGCGCCCGGCGTCGCGAGCCAAAGCGTGCCAAGTGCACAGATGAAAAACAGGCTCAGCACCGCCATCCACGGCTTGCGTGCCCCACGCCCGTCTGCGAGCGCGCCGAGGAAGGGACTTAAGATCGCGATCAGCAATCCCGCGACCGAGGCCGCGTAGCCCCACAGCGTTTGCCCACATGCCGCCGTCGCGCTCCCTTCGGCGATCAGCGTGCCGCAGGTCGAGTTTTGTACAACCGCGTTGGCGAAGTAGGGCGCGAACAGGAACGTTTGCACCAGCGTGTAGTAGGGCTGCGCGGACCAGTCGAACAGCATCCACGAAACGCGTGCCTTAAGCGGCGCGCGCTCGATAACGCCGCTTTCACCGGCCGCCGCCATCGTCGATCCGATCATGATATGCCGTCCCCCAATGATCCGCCGCGCACCCCCCGATGCGCGGGCCTATTCCCCGCTTCTCAGCACGATCAGATGATCGGGCAACTCGTTGGCGTCAACAGCGCCGGGTGGGAAATGCTCAGCCAGGTGTGCACCGATTGCGACAATGGCGTTGACGAATCCGTCCGCCGCGCGTCCGTCTCCGAAGTCGTCGGTCATTCGGTTGACGATCGTCTGCCACGTGCCGGACGGTACGCGAGCGTCGATCCCGGTATCGGCAAGAATCTCCGCTCGGTGCTCCGCGACGGACACGAAAATGAGCACGCCGGTCCTGCCCTGGGTTGTGTGGAGGTTCTGCGCCAGAAATTGTTCGGTTGCGCGCCGGCGCACGTACATGTCGCGCGCCGATTTTGGAACAAGCCGCATTCGCACGGGCCAGGGCCAAAGCGCGGCGACGAGAATGAGGAACACCAACAGCTGGATCAAATAGATCCATTGCACCTTCATCCAGGTGAAGTGGATGAGCGGCCAGGGCGCAAGAAGGGCCGCCAGCGCCGCCCACATTAGGGGCACGTACGCGTAGCTGCTGCTGCGGTCCGCGACCACGGCCACGATCTCGCCCGACGTCTTGCGTTCGGCCTGTGTGATCGCCTTTGAGATGCGGTCCGCTTCTTCGGCGGAAAGCAGCATCTTTGGATCGTTCGTCACTACCATATCCTGCCCCGCGAACTACCAGCCACCCGATGCGCCGCCGCCGCCGAAGCTGCCGCCGCCGCCAGACCAACCACCGCCTCCGCTGCCGCCGGACCAACCCCCACCCCAATCGCTCGAGCCGCCGGGAATGATGATCACGCCGCGGTTTCTCCGTTGGCGCTCGAGACGTTGGCGCGCTTCGGGCGACATCCGCGCCTCGCGCTCTGCCTGCTGTCGCGCCTGATAACTGATGTAGATCATGAAGGCGAAGATCATGAAGAAAATGATGAGGTGGATATAGACGCTCGCGTCATCCTGAGGTTGCCGGGTTTTGATCGCGCGGCGCTTGACTTCTTCTGAGTCCCCCAGAACCACCGCCTTGATGTCGCGCACGCCGTCGCGGATACCGCCTGAGAAGTCGCCGCGTCGGAACTTCGGCAAAATGGCATTCTCGATGATGAGCTTTGCCATTGTGTCGGTCATGAAGGGTTCGAGCCGGCGACCGACTTCGATCCGGACCTTGCGCTCGTTGGGCGCGACGATCAGCAGGATGCCGTTATCTTTGCCTGCCTGCCCAAGCGCCCATTTTCGTGCAAGGCCGATACCGTAGTCCTCGATCGCGTAGCCATCGAGCGACGGCACGGTCACGACGGCGACCTGATCGGTCGACGTCGCCTCAAGAGCGGCAAGTTCGCTTTCGATCGCCGCCTTGTCCTCGGGCGTTAGCAGCGCGGCATGATCGACAACGCGCCCCGTCAACTCCGGATAGTTCGGAGCCGCCAGCACGAAGGCGGACACGAGCAGCAACAACGCCGCCAGCAACAACGTCGCGAATGGCCCACGCGCCCGAGAGGGGTTCTCTCGGGCGTGCGACCACGTTGCTGAGGCCATGCCGACCATGGGCATCGTCCTGGCTGGTTGGGACGAAGCCGTCTACTTCGTGTTGAAGTCGACCTTCGGTGTCGATTGCTCGGCGGCGGCGATGTCGAACGTCGCCATTTCCTTCTTGTCCGGATACATGAACGAACGCCACCAGCGGCCGGGAATGGTGGTGAGTTCGGTATTGTAGACGCGCACCGACTCGATGTAGTCGCGCCGTGCGATCGCGATGCGGTTCTCCGTGCCGGCGAGTTCGCTTTGGAGCGCGAGGAAATTCTGGCCCGATTTGATGTCGGGGTAGCGCTCGATCACGGCGAGCAGGCGCCCGAGCGCGCCGCCCAGATTGTTCTGCGCATCCTGGAACTGCTTCATCGCATCGGGATTGGTGAGGATGTCAGCCGGGATCTGAGCCTGGATCTGCGTCGCCTTGGCGCGCGCTTCCGTCACTTCCGTCAGCACCGACTTCTCCTGATCGGCGAAGCCCTTCACCGTCTCGACAAGGTTCGGGATGAGGTCACTACGGCGCTTGTACTGGTTGAGCACTTCGCTCCACTGCGCCTTGGCTTGGTTTTCATATGTTGGGATGTTGTTGATGCCGCAACCGCCCGCCAGCATCGCGGCGACGAACGTGGCGAACAGGGCAAGGACGCGGGTCAAAGGCTGAGACGCGGTGCGGATCATGGCACGGACATTCCCTTGATGCGGCCCATTTTACCGGCGGGCCTTTGTACCGTTCGGGGTCGTTAACGCTCCCTGCGTTGTCTATGAGCTTGCAAAGCGGCGCGCAAGCGACAGCCGCCTTATTTGGCCGGCCCTCCGGAACAATTGCTTTACCATCCGCACGGCGTCGGCTTCGGGCGGGCCCTTGATTCCAGTATATTGCCCGGTGTCCCGACCAAAAGGATTTCCGGCATGACGAACTGGATGCTCGCTCCGGCTCTGGCCGCGGCCATGGCGCTGCTGTCGGCTGCGGTACCCGCTTCCGCGGGCGGTTGTGCCCGCGATGCCGTCGAATGCTACGAAAAGGTCCGCCTGCCCGACGTCTATGCTGTGAGGTCGCGCCCCGTCGTCGTGCGGCCGGGCTACCGGGAAGCCTACGACGTTCCTGGCGTCATCATGCAGCGCACGTCGCGGGTCGTCGTCGCTCCCGGCCGGTGGCACGCCGAGCGCGTGCCTGCTGTGTACGCCGGTTTCCCGCAGCGTGTGCTGGTGCGGCCGGCGCGTACCAGCTACCGCGATGAGCCAGCCATCCGCCGGACCGTCAGTCGCACGGTCGTCGTGCATCCGGCGCGCGAACGCTGGGTATATCGCCGCGATGCGTTGGGCCGCGAGATCAAGTGCAAGCTGCGGACACCGGCGGTGACGCGCACGGTTCGCCGCGAGGTCGTGGTGGCGCCCGCCCGCCGTATTGCGGTGACAACGCCAGCCGTCTACGAGACGTCGATCCGTCCGGTTCTCGTGCGCCCGGCCCACGTTCGCCATGAGTACGAGCCGGCTGCCTATGCGCTGGTCGATCGTCCGATCGTCATTCGCGAGCCCACCCGCGAGATCGTGAACCATCCGCCCGTTTTGGCGGTTAAGCACGAGCGCGTGTTCGTGCGCCAGGGAGGTTACGGTTGGCAGCCGACCCGCCGTCCCATCGTTGACTGACGAAGCCTTGCGGGTGCTCTAGGCCGCCTGTCGCAGCGGCGCGCTATAGCCGAACAGCTTCGACCACCTGAGATTGATCTCCGCCAGCGAGGCTTCGTGCTGGGCGCCGAAGCCGTGCTGCTTGTCGAAGGCGTCCCGTCGCGTGCCCACGCCGAGCTTGCGTGAGCGGAAGGCATCCGTCCACGGGCTGAACGCGTACCACCAGATCGCGCCGAATTCGGGCGCTCCGTCGCAAAGGCCGGGCAGGTGCGACGCATGCCGTCCCGGCTGATAGGCGCCGATCGCATAGCGATGATAGAGCCGGTTGCGCGTCGGGAACGTGAGCCCCGGGATGCGCGCGGCCTGGAAGTCGAACGTCTTTTCCCAGATGCCGCTCGCCTTCTGATCGATCAGCGGCCGCGCCGCATCCAACTCGGCATCAAGTTCGGTATCGACCATGATCGCGCCCGGCATCCGCACGCCGGTGAGGTTATTGGTGACGAGCAGGCGTTCGAGTTCATCGAGCTTCGGCGCAACCAGGAACTCGGTCGTATTGAGCGCGATTTTCCAGCAATCGGCAAAGCGTTGTTCGTGCTTCATCACCTCGAAGTCGCACATGATCGCGGAGAAATGCGAATTCTCCGACGGCACGACCTCCCAATCGGGCGCGAGTTCGCGACAAATCGCAACCGAGTCATCTGTCGAGGCGTAGTCGATCAGCACGCCGTGATCGAAGATCTCGCGATGGTGTTTCAGCCACCAGGGCAGCAGATACGCTTCGTTGTAGAAATGCGAAATGACGATCCGGCGCATCGGCGGGCCCTCAGGTGAATTCCTTGATCTGCGGGAAGTAGACCAGGAACGTGCTGGGTCGCCCCGGCCGCAGTGCCCTGATCTTGTCGGCGATAGGTCCAGCGAAATTCCACGCGCCGATCACGAACAGCGTGTCGTCGGGCAAAGCGGCCGCGCTTGATAGCGGCTCAATCGCCTTCTTCGAGCCCGGCACATAACGGCCGAATTTCAGCTGCGCTTCGTCGAGATAGGCGTCGGGCACGATCTCGGCCGCATTGAGAAACGTCATAGCCTTGGCCGCCACACCGGCTAGTGCGATCGTCGCGCCGCGACCGCGATGCTCGCAAACGCGCCGGCGCGCGCCATCCATCGCCGAGTGCGCGTGTTCGGCAAACGCCCGATAGCTTGCTCGCGCCGTGTCCGCGTCGATATCGAGCGCCATGATCGCGGGCTCGGGCGACGGCCATTCGACGCCGAACGGCGGCGTATTGTCGAAGGCGATCGGCACGTCTGGTGCGTCCGCATGACGAAGAATGCACAGAAGGCTGCGGCCGTGAACGCTGACGAGCCGCCGCGCCTCAAGGCGCAAGCCGCTTTCTTGCGCCAGTCGCTTCATGGAGGCCGGCGAAAAGAACGAGTAGTGCTCATGATAAATCGTGTCGAACTCGCCGTTGACGAGCATGAAGGCCTGGCTCGTCTGGATGAACGCGGCGCCGTTCGGTGCAAGGCATTCCTTCACGCCCTGCATAAGAGCGCGCGGCGCTGGCGTGTGCGCGGTGACGTTCATGGCAACGATGGCATCGAAGCGACCGTCGGGCCGCGTATCCGGGAAGAACCCGGTATGAACCGCGTGACCCTTGCCACGCGCGACCGCCGTGAGATTGGCGGCCGGATCGACGCCGCAGGCATCGATACCTTCAGCTTTGAAGCAATCGAGTAGCGAACCGTCGTTGCACGCGATCTCAAGCACACGCCCGCGCGCAGGCAGCGCCTTCGCCAAAGACTGCGCGAACCACGTGAAGAAACTTTGCAGTGCGCCGCCTGTGCCACTCGCATACAGGTAGTTCTTGAAAAGCCTGTCGGGCGGCACGAAGTGCGTGAGCTGCCCGTGTGAGCACGTCGCGCACATCGCAAGTCCTAACGGGAACGTCTCATACGGCTCGTCCGAGGTGGCGAGCAGCGCATTGGCGAGCGGCTGGCGTCCAAGATCGAGGCAAACGGTGGTCGCCCCGCCGCAGACAAGGCACGTGTTGGTTTGCGGAGTTTGGCTCACGAGGCGATCGCCTTGACGCGTCCTGGATAGGACGCCTTGAACTCGGCGCAGCGCTCGGCGATCGAGGCGGCGCGTGGCGCTCCGCACAGCGCCTGGATGCGGCGGCAATCCATCCGGAAAGAATAGGTCTTGCTATCCGGTTTCACGACGATCGGCACGCCATGAAACGCGGCAATCGATTGCGCCAGGTCGCCGACCGTTATGTTGAGCGAACCGGTATTGAGAATGGCCGGTAGCGTGTCCGCGCTTTCGACAAGGCGACAGACGTAGCCGGCAAGGTCGTCGAGGAACAGGATGTTGCGCCAGGCTCGTGCATTCGCGACCGCCACGCAGCCGTCTTCGATCGCCATGCGGTTCATCGCATTGAAGATAAGTTCGCCGCGCAACTGCGGGCTCATGCCGCAAACGGTGCCAAACCTCAGACCGATCACGTTCTCCGCAAAACAGCGTGCGAGCGCGTCGAAGGAAATTTTGGAGCAGTCGTAGGGGTTCACCGGGCTCAGTTTGGTTTCCGATTCGGAGAGCTCCGGCGGAGGTGCGGACGAATCGGCCCCCAGTTCGGTCGAATAGACGCTGGCGGTACTGGCATAGATCAGACGCGTGCTTGCGAGCTTGCGCCGCGCGAGCTTCAACAGATCCAGGCAGTTGTTCGCGACAGCGCCGTCCGGGTCCGATACCGACATCGGCACACTCGAATGGCCAGCAAGCCACACGATGACGTCGAACTCTCGGAAATCGTTGAAGGCGAGCTCTTGATAGCGGCACCGCATGGCGAACGGCACGCGCGCAATGCGCTGCAGATTCTGTTCGCACACCACCACATCGTGTCCGGCAGCCTCCAGATGCGGCCGCACGTAGGAGCCGACATAGCCGTGTCCGATCTGCAGCACTCTCATGGTGGGTCTCGGATCAGGGGCTGGACGAAGTTCTAGTCCAGACTATTGAAAGGCCGCCTTGCGCGGGACTGTACAAGTCTCCCGCGCTGCGCCGGCAAGGCACCTGCGCCGGACAGCCTGACGCAAGTTCGGCCTGCAACAAATTTGGGCTGACTATGCGGGGACGGCGGGGATGAATCGCCAGCAAAGGCGCGCCTTCGAGAAGCACTCAGGAATGTCTTCGGCTCGCCGCCTCGACGCGGCGGGCCTACGCGATTTTGAAAGCGCCGTGCGGCTGATGCAATCCGGCCGTTGGCAGGAATCCGAGCACGCCCACGAAAAGGTGCTGGTGCAGAACCCCCGCCATTCGCCGGCGCTGCACCATCTGGGTCTCGTCGCCTATAAGCTCGGCAATGCAAAGAAGGCCATCGACTCTCTGCGTTTGGCGCTTGAGGTCGACCCGCAATACACTGAGGCGCGTCTCAACCTGGCGGTCGTCCTCAACGCCACCGGGGCTCGTACCGAGGCGCTCGTCGAATGTCGCCGTGTTCTCGATGCCGACCCTCGCAACGCGCTCGCCCATGCCGAACTCGGGAACATATTGAAGGCCTTGGGCGATGCGGCCGGCGCGGTTCCAGCCTATCGCCAGGCATTGCGGCTTCGAACGGACCTGCCCGGCATCGAGGTGAAGCTCGCGCAATGCTGCAATGATGTCGGCGACGCCGCGTCCTGCGCGCTCATTTGCCAGCGAATTCTCAACCGCGAGCCGAGCAATACGCTTGCGCAGCGCCTGCTTGTTCGCGCCTGCGTCGCACTCAGCGATACCGCGACCGCGATGGACGTCGTGGCCGGCAATGCGGCCCTTGCGGGGGACCTTGTTTCCGGGCTCATCGCCGCCGGCAAGACGGAGCGTGCGCTCAACTTCCTCAACGATGCGATTGCGAGATCGCCCGAGCAGGCGAGCTTTTACATTCTGCTTGGCAAGGCGCTCTACAACATCGGCCGGCTCGACGAAGCGTTCGCCGCTCTGAAAGGGGGCCTCGATCGCGATCCCAACAATGTCGACGGCTATCATGCGCTCGGTTCGGTTCTCAATGGCTTGGGTTCGATCGACGGCGCGCTTACGTCCCTGTGGCACACAGTCAGCCTCGATCCCGAGCAACCCGGCATCTACACGACGCTCGGCAACGTCCTGCAATCGACGGGTCGGTATGGCGAAGCCATCGACGCCTTCAAGGAAGCGTTGAAGCGCGACCCAGGTGCGGTGGCAACGCGTGTCGCACTCTTCTCATCGCGTCGCTATCAGTGCGATTGGGACGGCCTCGACGCGGAAGAGGCGGCCTGGCTACCCGAGTTGCGCGCGTGCGACACTGCAATAACTCCTTTCATGCTGCTCGGTATGCCGGTCAGCAACGAGGATCTGTTCGCGACCGGTGCACGCTACGCCCGTCAGATTAAACTCCGCTCTGGCGCGACATCTTCCGCACCGGCACTTCAGACATATGTCAAGCCGTCCGGGCGCATCCGGCTGGCGTATCTGTCGTCCGACTACGGCAACCACGCGACCTCGATGTTGCTGGTCGAGGCGATTGAACGGCACAACCGCGAACGTTTCGAGGTTACGGCCTACTGCCACAGCCCCGACGACGGTAGCGAGATGCGTCGCCGCATCACGTCCGCCTTCGACCGCTTCGCCTGCGTGCGCGATTTGGGCCACGGTCAGGTTGCGCAGAAAATCCGCGAAGATGGCATCGAAATTCTGGTCGATTTGAAGGGTTACACGCGCGATGCGCGCCAGGAGATCATGGCGCTGAGGCCTGCGCCGGTACAGGTGGGCTACCTCGGCTATCCCGCGACGACGGGCGCAGACTACCTCGACTACATGATCGCCGATTCCATCGTCGCGCCATTTGAGCACCAGCCCCACTACTCAGAACGTTTGGTTCACCTGCGCACCTGCTATCAGCCGAACGACCGCGAACGTCGCATCGATCCCGCGCCCGTCACGCGTGCCGATTGTGGGCTGCCTGAAACTGGCTTCGTGTTCTGCTCGTTCAACAACAGCTTCAAGCTGAACCGTCGTTTTTTCACGATCTGGATGGACCTTCTGCAACAGGTTCCGGGCAGCACGCTTTGGCTGCTTCAGAAAAGTCCATACGTCCGAGACAATCTGCTGCGCGAGGCAGCGCTTCACGGCATCGATCACGGCCGCATCGTATTCGCCGCGCAGGCGCCGATCGAGAAACACCTGGCGCGCCATGCCGTCGCGGACCTGTTCCTGGATTCGCTCCCCTGTACGGCGCACACCACCGCGAGCGATGCGGTTTGGGCCGGTCTGCCTCTGCTGACGTGCCTCGGCGAGACATTTGCCGGCCGTGTCGCAGCAAGCATCCTGCATTCAGCCGACATGGATGAGCTGGTTACGCGCTCGATCAAGGACTACGCGGCGACCGCGTTGCGTCTCGCGCGTGACCCAGCCGAACTTCAAGACATCCGCGCCAAACTGCGCGATCGGCGTCTGTCGATGCCGCTTTACGATACCCAGCTCTATCTGCGCGAACTTGAAGGCGCTTTCACGCACATGTCGCGCCGCTATCGCGCAGGCGAGCCGCCGCACGGTTTTACAGTTTCGGACATGGATATCGATTGAGGGCGGTCGAGATCCGCCGGGGGAGACGACATTGGGCCACGCTGAAAGAAAAGAAGAAATGTCGCCCGAAGTGGCGGATCAGATCGCTGCCACCAGCGCCGAAATCGCGCGACTTCTCGCAGCCGGCGCATTCAGCGAAGCGGCCGGCATGTGCGGCGGTCTGATTGCCAGCCAGCCCGACCTCGACATTCCCTATCTGCACTTGGCGAGGCTCGCCGAGATCGCCGGCGATCATCAAAAGGCAGCCGAATTTCTGGCCGAGGCCATCGTCCGCAATCCCGATTGCGGGGAAACCTATTGGCATTTGTCGCGCATGTTCCGCAGCCTCGGGCAACTGCAGTTTGCTATTACGTCGATGCAGGTGGCGATCACGTCAAAGGCTGTCGGGCCAGAAGCTCAGCTCGAGCTTGCCGACATGATGTTCGAGCATGGCGATACGGCGGGAGCGATCCACTCCTACGCCGCCGCCCTCCGCCACAACCCGACATGCGGGCGCAGCAAGGCCATGCTGAAGCTGTTGGCGCAGGACAGCGTCACGAAGCCCGCGCCTGCGCCCGAGCCGACACCTGAACCTGCAGCGGTGGCTGCACCCGCAGCGGCTCAAATACCTGTTGTGGGTACCGATCCCTGGCGCAAGGTCCACCTCTGCCTCGTGGTGCCCGACGGCTATCCCCACTGGGAGGCCTTCTCCGAGGTCACGCAGGGCTTCATGAATGCTTTCGGCGAGCTGGGTACCGCCTGCACCATCGGACGCAACGACTACATCAGCGACGGTGTCAACATCCTGTTCGGCGCGCATTTGATTC
>CADECN010000064.1 GCA_902825785.1 uncultured Hyphomicrobium sp.
TGGCGCCAATGGCAACTTGGCGGTTGCAAGATAGCCTTCGGCAAATTTGCGCAGATCATCAACGGTGCATTTTTTGTTGCAGAGGTTGTTGATGATGTTGGTCTTTGCGCCGCGCGATTGATTCCAAACGATGAGTTTCGGGCTTGAAGTCAAATTGTACCGGTTGATGAGTTCCGCGGTCGGGCTATTCATGCCGAAATCGACGGCCAGCATGGCAAGCTCTTCGCCTGGGCGAGCGGTCTCGTATTCCCCGACGGGTTGTGGAATGTGGCGGCGGATCGCTGCTTCGGCGGCCTGCTTGCACTTTCGCTTCAACAGACCCCGGATCCTGTTCAGCGATTCATTCCAACTGCCGTGCAGCGCCGCGCCCATGCGGGGCGAGGGCGCGTCGATTTCGGCCTCGGTGGGACAGGCTGCGGGCGCGTTGGCGGCACCCGGATCTGCCGCACGCGCCTCCGCTGGGGCAACCTTAGCCGGCTCGTCACAATGCTTCAGGGCCGCCGTGATGTCTGGCGCCAGGGTTTCACGCGCGAACCCCTCGGTTGCCCCCATGAGCGTTTGACAGGTCATGAACTGACCGCCGGCCACAGCTTTGGCGAATTCCTCCGGTCTCAGCCAGACGCTCTTTTGCACGCTTTCGCGGCGCGCCTTCCCGGCCGCGATTGACGGCTGATGCTTGAAACTTTCGAGCGTATCGAGGGCCGGAATGAGCCAGACGTAGTTGAGGTTCTGTCTCGGATCGAAGACGCGGACCTTATCGACGTCGCCGGCGGCATATCCGGCAATGAACGTCTTGCGCGCGGCCTCGTCGAGAAATGCCGGCGGCGGCGTGGCCGCGTCGGAGACGAGTTTCGCGTCGCGCGCGCCCGCCAACGCATGAACATAGACGAACGCAACCGCGTCCTGCGGGTCCAGAAGTTCAAGCGTAGCCGCGTCTTGCGCGATACCCTCTATGGGCGTGAAGTTGTTGTTGAGAGCGTAGTGATAAGCCAGCCTCTGTCCCGCCCAAGCGCGCGTGTTGGGGTCGGGTATGCGCTCCAGCACGGCACGCGGCTCGCCCAGTTTGCCAATGAGATCGAGATCAACAAGGACGTCGCCAAGCAGCCCGACGTTGCGGCCCGACATCTCTTCACGTGTCGTCACGTTCTGCGCCAGAATATTGAGCTGGCCATCGAGCGTATGGGGCGCGACGTAGGCGTCATAGGCGGACTTGAAGCCGGTGAACAACAGCATCGCAAGACCACCGAAGATCGCGATTTTCGCGAAATTCAGAAGCACCGGTTGAAACGGCTTCGGCCATTGCGGCGGCTCGGCCTTCGGACGCTCGGTCAGCCAGGCGAAGTGCGGGGAATCCTTGATGGATGGCGCACTGTCGCTCGACGCCGCGCTCTGCTCGATGCGATCGGCGATGAGGCCGCGCACCGAGTTGATGTCGAAGTACGACGTATGCAGAATCTCCGACCAGGTGATCGCGGACGACAATTGGCCGAAGGCTTCTTGTCCGCTCCCCTGCCCGCGCATTTCCGCAAGGCGCTTGCGCAGGCTTTCGATGGTTCGCGGCGCTTGATTGCCGGCGCTCGTCACCATGTCGCTTGCAAGGTCCTTCGGCATCGATTGCCAACCGGGCCCCAGCGCGCCCGGCGCGCTACCGGCATCGACCATGACACAGCCGCCGATATCCGCGCCCTGTAAGCGGCGCATAAGGACCGTCCAGACGAACTGATCGGTGGTCGGGGCGACAACGCGATTGAATGGGGACGTCAGGACGCGCCAGAACCAGTTCGACGTTGGCTTTGCAAGCCGCGGCACGAACTCGAGCGGTGAAATCAACGAGGCGTTGAGGCCGGCGATCGGCTCGTCTTCCTTATGCCAGACGGCGAGCCAGCGATCGGCAAAGGCTTCCACCGCATTCTTTTCCTTGCGCCGCTGTCGCCAATGCAAAAAGTGACGAACGAGCCATCTGATGGCGGTCACGGCCAAGCCGAGGAAGAGCAAAAGGAGGATGACGCACAGCGCCACCGTTGTGAAAACGCCGAGCGGACTACCGTCCCGCAGAATGATGGCGCGCTCCTTCAACACGTCGAATAGCTGAAGTGCTGGGCCGTACGTCAGCAGCGCGACAACGACGAGGGCAACAAGCGTCGTGATGCCCATCCAAACGGGCGAGAATTCGAGGAACGGTGTTCCAACGCTCGTCCAGCTTTTCAAGCCTGGGAGCCGGCCGTTCGATTGCCATAGCGCGTGCCAGATCACCGACCCGCCGTGGCTGTGGCCAACGAGATGATAACTGCGGCCATCTCGTTCGAGCTTGCGCAGACGCGTCGCGAGTTTGCGGCCCGCGCGACGGCGGTCCTTTTCGGAGTTCGCGCCGCTCCACTTGAAGGGCGCGCTCAATTCGCTCGTGCCGACGTCGAAACCGGGTCCCAACCGATCGCGCAGATCTTTCGCGTATGCGCTCTCCGCCTCCCACCACTTGGGAGTGACGGGGTCGGGCTCGCTGGCGCCGGTGCCGTGAATGAGAATGACGATATCGGGATCGGCCTGCGCCGACCCATCAGATGCCTTCTTGCGCCTTCGCAGGAACGAACGCCAACGCATGTGCCACCGTCATCAGGTGGCAGACACTAAGTGGTAACAACGAGCCTGAACAGGTGCGTTCGGTTGTTTACTGCGACGGCGAGGCGGCGCGGACGCACTTTGCACGACGTTCAAATCTTATGGCCGGCTTCGGGAACGCGCTTGGCAAAGCTGCACCTTTCGGGTGATCGTGCTAGTATGCTTAAATACTGCTCAGGACATTCGGTGCCACAGGTTCGGGAAACTCGTCATGACATCCCCTCAAACGCAACCACCGCACGGCGACAGCATTTGGAAGCGCCACCCCTGGCTCGCTTGGGTCATTGCGGTCGCGCTGCTGATCGGGCTCTACCTGCTCTACGATCGCTGGCTTGAGACGCTTGGGTACTTCCACAGCACGGCGCCGTCTCAATAACTGGGCTCTATAGTCTGGTCCGTCCCGCCAACTCAGCGACAATCAATTGTCGTGATGCTTGCGTGCCGCAAAGGAAGCGGCCTGCTCGGGTGTAGCCTCCGTCTGATAGCGAGCCTGCCATTCCTTGTAGGGCATGCCGTAGACGAGTTCGCGCGCCTCGTCCTTGCTCAGTTCGATGCTACGCTCGCGGGCAGCGTCCGCCATCCAGTTGGATAGGCAGTTGCGGCAGAAGCCGGCTAGATTCATCAGGTCGATGTTCTGCACGTCGGTGCGCTGGCGCAGGTGCGCGACAAGGCGCCTGAAAGCGGCCGCCTCAAGTTCGACCTGTGTTTCGGCATCCAGTTTTTTCATGTCCTATCCTCGCGAAGGCGGGAAGCGATCTGCGGTGCCCGTGGCCTCCAGACATAGGACGCAAGCGGTGTAAATCAAAGTCTCGCGCCCGATCCAAAGACTGGGACAACGCGAACCTTGACGCACCCTGATCAATTGCGCAAACCAACCTGCACAACGAACAAAAAAACCTTGGAAACGACCATGCACGACGGGACGAACGGCAAGGCGCGTAGCTTTCTTTCGGCCCTCTACGAGGCCGCTCACAAGACCGCACATCCTGAAAATTGCCTGCCTGCGCACTTGCCCGAGGTGCCAAAAGGCGGCCGTATCATCATCATCGGCGGCGGCAAAGGCTCGGCGGCCATGGCGGTCGCGGCCGAGAACCACTACATCGCGACCGGCCAAGCCAACGCGATCTCTGGCCTGATTTCCACCCGGCACGGTTTCGGCTTGCCGACCAAGATCATCGAAATCATGGAAGCGGGGCACCCAGTTCCCGATGCCAATTCGATCACGGGCGCCCAGCGCGCGATCGAGCTTGCCAAAAGCGCGGGTCCAGAAGACCTGGTGCTTTGTCTGCTTTCGGGTGGCGCCTCCGCGATCTGGTCGGCTCCTGTCGCCGGCGTCGGCTTCGAGGCCAAACAGCAGCTCACCAAGCAGCTCTTGAAATCAGGAGCGCCGATCTCCGAGATGAACTGCGTGCGCAAGCACCTGTCGCAGATCAAAGGCGGCAAGCTCGCGGCCGCTGTCTACCCGGCAAGGCTACTGACACTCGCCATCTCAGATGTTCCGGGCGACCATCCCGACGAGATCGGTTCGGGTCCGACTGTTGCGGACCGCTCGACGCTTGCGGATGCCCGCGCGGTACTCGCCAAATGGAAGATCACGCCGTCGCCTGAGATCGCCGCCGCGCTCAATGATCCACGAAACGAGACACTGAAGGCCGGCGACCCGAAACTCGCAAATTCCGATTATCGCATCGTGGCCGCGCCCAAGGCGTCGCTCGAAGCTGCGGCAGCGATTGCGCGCGAGGCGGGATACCGTGTCGAAGTGCTTGGTGACAGCCTGGAAGGGGAAGCGCGCGAGGTTGCACGCCAGCACGCGCACATGGCGCTGGAGGCCAAGCGGCGTGGCGAGAAGCTCGCCATCATGTCGGGCGGGGAACTGACCGTAACCGTGCGCGGTAACGGCTCGGGTGGTCCAAATCAGGAATATGCCCTAGGGCTCAGCATCGCTCTTAATGGCGCGGATGGAATATCGGGACTTGCGGGTGATACAGATGGTATCGACGGCGGCGGCGGCAACGCCGGCGATCCGGCAGGCGCCGTCGTCTTTCCCGATACCTTGAAACGGGCCACCGCGCACAATCTCAATGCCGCCAAGTTCCTGGAGAACAACGACTCTACAGGCTTCTTCCGCCCCCTGGGCGACCTCATCCTGTGCGGGCCCACGCAAACGAATGTCAATGACTTCCGAGTCATCCTCGTCGACAGCTGACGCGTCGCGCGCCCCAGGCGGTCGCGCAATGCGTTTCAATTCCTGGACGTCCGCATCGCTCGCACGCATCGTGACGATTGCGGTGCTGCTTACCACATGCGCCGCCTCGGGTGCCCGCGCCGACCTGAGGCTTTGCAACGCCACCACGAGCCGCGTTGGCGTCGCCGTCGGCTATCAGGATAACACCGGCTGGGCGACGGAAGGCTGGTGGAACATCGCCTCCAAGACGTGCGAGACACTACTGAAGGGCACGCTGCCCAGCCGCTATGTGTACGTACACGCGATCGACTACGACCGTGGCGGGGAGTGGGGCGGTAAAAACGAAATGTGCACCACCGAGAAGTCGTTTGCGATACGGGGGGTTCAGGATTGCCCCAAACGCGGATATAAGCGCACCGGATTCTTTGAAGTCGATACTGGTGAGGCGAAGGAATGGACTATTCGCCTTACCGATCCTGAGGGGCAGGGAAAAGAGTAGAAATGAGACGCAATCGTAGGGTCAAGATTCTCGCAACGCTTGGCCCGGCGTCTTCTTCCCCCGAAATGGTCGAGCGGCTGTTTCTGGCTGGCGTCGACGTCTTCCGCATCAACATGAGCCACTCGACGCACGAGGGCGCGAAAACGCTCTATAACACCGTGCGCGCGTGTGCTGCCCGGCACCGGCATCCAATCGGCATCCTGGCCGATTTGCAGGGCCCGAAGTTCCGGATCGGCGAGTTCGCCGCCGGACGCGTGACGCTGGCGCCCAAATCCATCTTCACGCTCGATTGCGACGAGACGCTCGGTACGGCCGAGCGCGTGTTCCTTCCGCATCAGCAAATTTTTGACGGTGTCGCCGCCGGGCACAATCTCGTCCTCGATGACGGCAAGCTGCGTTTACGCGTTCTCGAGGCGTCAAACGTGCGGATCGTCACCGAGGTCGTCGCGGGCGGCATCCTTGCGTCGCGCAAGGGCATCTCGATGCCCGACACGTTGCTGCCGATCTCGCCTTTGACCGAAAAGGACAAGGCTGATCTGAGCCACGCCCTAAAACTTGGCGTCGACTGGGTGGCGCTATCGTTCGTGCAGCGCGCAGAGGACGTGCACGAGGTTCGCCGGCTGATTGGTACACGCGCGGCCATACTGTCCAAGATCGAAAAGCCATCTGCGGTCACCGATCTCGACAATGTGGTGGCCGCGTCCGACGGCATCATGGTGGCGCGCGGCGATCTGGGCGTCGAAATGCCGGTCGAGAAAGTACCTGGGCTGCAGAAACGCATCACACGAACGGCACGCGCGGCCGGCAAGCCTGTGGTTATCGCCACGCAGATGCTCGAGAGCATGATTTCTTCCCCGATGCCGACGCGTGCAGAAGTGTCGGACGTCGCGAC
The DNA here is from genome assembly GCA_902825785.1 of uncultured Hyphomicrobium sp. Classification (GTDB taxonomy): domain Bacteria; phylum Pseudomonadota; class Alphaproteobacteria; order Rhizobiales; family Hyphomicrobiaceae; genus Hyphomicrobium_B. The sequence goes on from CADECN010000064.1 coordinate 6,193, forward strand.
CGCCGTGTTCGACGGAGCGGACGCCATCATGCTGTCGGCGGAAAGCGCGGTTGGACAGTATCCGGTCGAAGCCATCCAGACGATGGACCACATCGCAACCGAGGTCGAACACGATCCGATCTACGAAGCGATCCTCTATGCGACAAAGACGGAGCCGCAGCCGACCGGCGCGGATGCCATCGCGCAGGCCGCATCGGCCATCGCGGACACGGTCCGGCTGGGCGCGATCGTCTGTTATACGGCGACCGGTTCGACCGTTTTGCGCGTTACGCGCGAGCGCCCGGGTATTCCCGTTATCGGGTTGACGCCGGTGGAAGCGACGGCGCGGCGCCTGTCGCTCGTGTGGGGCGTGCAGTCGATCCTTACAGGCGATCCTGAGAACCTCTCGCACATGGTGCGCAAGGCGTGCCGAATTGCGTTCGAGGAAGGGCTCGTCAAACCGCGCGACGGTCTCATAATCACGGCTGGCGTGCCGCTTGGATCGCCCGGCGCCACAAACATGATCCGCATCGCATTCGTCGATGATTCAGGCGCGCCGATCGCCGAAGAAGTGTAGTCGCACTTCGCTCACCTTAAATCCTTGAAATTTCCGAGCTTGGTTCTGCCTGAACGCGCTTGCGTGCAACCAAATCCCGATGCGCGCGTTGTACGTTTCGAATACGAAATCAAACGAAGGAAATAAGGATGAAACTCCCTACATTCGTGCTTGCCGCCTGCCTCGCGGGCGCGATGGCAACAACGAGTGCGTCGGCGGCACCCACCTCTTCGCGCGCTGCGATCGCTGGTCAGACCTCGGGTATAGAACTGGTCCAATACAAGCGTGACCGCGGGTTCAAACAGCGCAAGTTTAATCGCAACCGTCACTACGACGGCCGGCACTACCGCGGACGCGACAGATATCGCGGATGGAATCGCTACAGGCATCGTCCGCATGGATGGCGTGAACGCGGTTGCGTGATTCTCGGGCCAATCTGGTACTGCCCGTAAGATCTCTTATTGCGACGTAGCTCGGTCCCAAGCCATGAGATACGGCGCATGAGAGTGGCGCCCCCGGCGGAAACGTCGGGGGCGCCGTTGGTTTGGGAATTTAGATGCCGCGACCGTCGACGTCCTTGCGCAACTTGTCTGCGGATTCGGAGGCACCTTCGATTTCCGGATAAAGTTTGAGAAGTTGGTCGTAAGCCTTCAAGGCGGCTTTCTTCTCTCCGAGTGATTCAAGAATTTTCGCCATGCCGTCGAGGGCGCGGAAGTGGTCGGGTTGGAGCGCCAAGGTCCGGCGCAGGTCGCCGAGCGCTGCGCTTGTGTTTTCCATCCGGTAGAAGACGTATGCACGACGATTCCAGACTTCCGGATAGTCGGGCGAGAGCTCGCTTGCGGCGTCGAGCAGTTTCAATGCCTTTTCGAGCTCATTCTTGGAAGCAAACAGCGCCGCCCGGTCGATAAGCAGGTTCACGGTATCGCCGCCGGGCAGACGCCAGAGCTTCTCAACCGACACCGCGATCTCTCCGGCGAGAAGCCGGTCATCCGTCGTGGCGAGGTGAGCCATAAGGTTCGAGATGGTTTTCTCGGCCTCCTCCGGCGTCTTGGGCCACGGATTTCCCATCATGCCACGCGGGCCCTTCGCCTCCTCATGCGATGGCGCGTGCACGTGCGGCGGATGTGCGCTTCGCGCGTCCGGCAAGATCGGCTGCGGGGGAACAGCGTTTGGGTCCGGGCGCTCGGGCTCGGACGGCGACGCCTTCGGTTCGGGGCTGGGCTCAGGGCCCTCCAGCTCGAACACCGACGGCGGGTCGGCCGGCTGCGCAAAGGCGTGGGGCGAGCAACTTAGCGCAAGAAGCGCAGCGGCGGAAAAAAGGGCGCGAGCGGTCATGCGGCCAGCCTATCGGTGGCGGCCACAGGGCGTCAAAGCGTTCTTCCTGAATTCGCGGTAAGGCGGCGCAAACGAAGCGTCGCCGGAACGCTAGCCCTGGCGGGCCTTGAAGCGGCGCTGCGTCTTGTTGATCACGTAGACGCGACCCTTGCGGCGCACGACGCGATTGTCGCGGTGCCGCGAGCGCAAGGACTTCAAGGAGTTTCTAACTTTCATGACCGACACCGGTTTTTAGATGGTGGGCACTACAGGGATCGAACCTGTGACCCCTACCATGTCAAGGTAGTGCTCTACCGCTGAGCTAAGTGCCCGAAGGAAGAGCGCTTCTAGAGGGATTGGCAGGTCGCGGTCAAGGGCGAAACCGAGATTTTGGCGTCGCGCCCCCAGGGCCGCCTCAGGCCGCCAAAAGGCGGTCCACTTCGCGGACCAGATCCTTGAGATGAAACGGCTTTGAAAGCACGCGGGCGTCCTTTGGCGGCTGGTTGTCGCTGTTGAGGACGACGGCGGCAAAGCCGGTGATGAACATGATCTTGAGTTCAGGGTCGAGCTCGCTTGCGCGACGCGCCAACTCGATACCGTCCATTTTCGGCATAACGATATCGGTCAGCAGCAGCGTGAACGGCTCCCGCTTCAGACGTTCATAGGCATCGGCCCCGTTTTCGAATGCGACGACGTCATAGTTGGCTTTCTGGAGCGCCTTTACCAAAAAGCCGCGCATCGACTCGTCGTCCTCCGCTAGGAGGATGCGATGCACGGGAACGCTGGACGGTTTGGCTGTCATTTAAACTGTGCCCGAATGAACCTGTCGCCTATCGATAGCCGATATTCGGTCCTACGCAAACTTGGCTTGAGTTTGGTAAATGGATCATGAAGCGATGCTTGCTGTGGAAAGCTGCGTCGCTGTGGCGATTGCCATGCGCGGCTTTTCCACGTCATGGCGAGAACGAGCACAATCGCGGCGTGGACTTTGCCCGGCGGGGCGGGCACAGTGCCGCAGCAGCGCGGAAAGCCCATACGCTAGGCCCCAGGAGTGACCCGACGGTTCGATGCCGCAGTCTGATGCCAATACGGTACCCGCCGCCTTCTTCCCATCTTACGATGTGCTGAGCCCGCGGACGCAAAGTGCGCCGTTCGTATTCTGCTCGCCGCATTCGGGGCGGAGCTATCCGCGCGAATTCCTAGCGCTTTCCCGGCTCGATCCCAATACCCTGCGGCGCTCGGAAGACTGTTACGTCGACAGGCTTTTCGAGTGTGTCGCTACGCTCGGCGCACCCCTCATCAGCGCGCGTTTTCCGCGCGCCTACCTCGACCTAAACCGCGAGCCTTACGAACTCGATCCGGACTTGGTGATTGATCCGCTGCCCGCGCATGCAAATACGCAGTCGATCCGGGTTGCCGGCGGCCTCGGCACGGTGGCGCGCATCGTGGCGGATGGCGAAGAAATCTACCACGCACGGCTGAGCCTGGCTCAAGTGCTGGCCCGAATCGATCAACTCTATTTTCCTTTTCATGGCGAACTCACGCGGCTGATCGAGGCCACGAGCGAGATGTTCGGCTACGCGATCCTTATCGATTGCCATTCGATGCCGTCGGCGGCAATGACGCCGGGCGGTGGCTCGCGGCCCGATATCGTGATTGGAGATCGCTTCGGTGCCGCCGCCGACCCGCGGCTATCACTGCTGGTCCGCGATGCATTCCTGAAGCGCGGTTTTAAAGTGCAGATGAACCGACCGTATGCCGGCGGCTATATCACCGAGCATCACGGCCGCCCCGTTCGAGGCGTTCATGCCATTCAGCTCGAGATCAATCGCGGCCTCTACGTGAACGAACTGACGTTCCAGCCGACCAGTGGTTTCCAGGCGCTGGAAGCGGCGTTGCGCGATATCGTCCGGCACCTGTTTGCCGCCGCGCCAGCACTTCTTGGTTGCCAGGCCGCTGCCGAGTAGCCCGCTGCCCCTCGCAAAAGAAAAAAGGGCCGTTCGAGTTCGAACGGCCCAAGTCTAGGGAGGAAACGCCCAAGGAGGGCTGCGAAGCGCGAGCAAAGCTCACATATCGCACTGCAAAAACTATCGGTGCGCCGCACCACGAGCAAATGCGAATTTTGCAGGGCTGAAGGCACGAAAACGCGGATCTCCACGTTGTGGCGCAACAACGGCCCTCAGCCCTGCTTTGCTGATTGTTCTCAGTAGGTTGTAAGAATTGTTCCTGATGGCCCTCACAAAGAAAGGCCGTTCGGAAGCCGAACGGCCCAAGTCTAGGGAGGAAACGCCCAAAATGGGCAACGATGGCGAGGAAGCGTGTCATCGCGATCGTGCATAAACGATGCGCTGCTTCGGCGACCTTCGCAATCTTCGCGAGTATGGCAGCGCCGCATTAACAAAAGGATGTATCAGCCAAGCAACAAACAAAGCCGTTCGGAAGATATCTTTCAACAACTTCCTGTGGATAAGTTAACAAACAGTGCTCGCATCCTACCGACAATATCTGAGCCATCCAATTGAAATCGATATCAAAAAACCCTCTGAAGCGGCCGAAGACCGAAGCTTTCGCCGACATCCTCGCTGAAGCGCACCAGCTTGCGGACATCTCGGGACCAGTCGTTCTGCGACACTTCCGAAGGCCGATAGCGGTCGAAAACAAAGCCGGTGGAAGGGCCTACGATCCTGTTACGATCGCCGACAAAGGTGCCGAACGCGCCATCTCGAAGGCGCTCAAGGCGCGCTTTCCCGACCATGGCATGGTGGGCGAGGAATATGGCGTGCGGCGCGGCACAAGCCCGTTCTCGTGGGTGATTGACCCCATCGACGGCACGCGATCGTTCGTGGCGGGTTCGCCCCTGTGGGGCACGCTCATTGGCGTGCTGCGTGACAGCACACCATTTCTAGGACTTGTCGACCAACCTTATACCGGAGAGCGTTTCTGGTCGGCCGCGAATGCCAGCTTCTCCCGCTGTGGGGGTCGTGAGCGGCGCATCAAGACTCGCTCCTGCGGCAAGCTCGGCGATGCCGTCTTCACCACCACGCATCCCGACCTATTCGCAAGCGACGGCCAGGCAGCGCTTTTGGTCGAACTCAAATCCGCGGCGCGGATGACGCGGTACGGCGGCGACTGTTACGGATACTGCATGCTCGCGGCGGGGTTCGTCGATCTGATCGTGGAGCCCGGGCTCAAGAGCTACGACATCGTCGCGCTGATCCCGATCATTGAACGCGCAGGCGGATGCATCACGACCTGGGATGGTGGACCGGCGCTTAGCGGCGGCGACATCGTCGCGAGCGGTGATCCGCGTCTGCACGATGCCGTTCTGAAGCGGATAGCGCGCCTCTAGCTTGCCGCGGCCGATAGATCGGCGCCCATGTAGGCGTCGAAAGCGGCCCAGAAACGCTGCCGAATATCATCGTTCTCCTGGAGGATTTCGTGCCGGGAGGCGGGCATCAGGATATGCCCGCCGATCTTCAGATCGACTGCAAAATCCTCAATCGCCTGGGATGATACGATGCGGTCCGATCCGGCCGCAAAAAGCAGCATCGGAACTGACACGTATTTCGGGTACTCGCGATGTGCGAGCATGGCGCAGCTTCGCAACGCCGCCCGTAGCCAGCTGATGGTGGGCGAGCCCAGCGCCAGGTCGGCCGCAGCCTCGACGATGGCGCGATTTCGCGACCAGCGCACGTGATCCGATGTCAGATCGTTGCCCTCGAAATCGGCGAATTCCTGCGGTCTCTCGCTGCCGCCCCTGACAAACGCGCTGCCAAACCCCAGCGCGCCCGCCGCTTCAGCATAAAGGCGCGCGCTGCGCGGGCTGGCGCTGCCCAGCATGGCGCGGTTGACCTCGATCATCGGCGATACCAGGATCATGCGGGCGAACGGGCTCGCCTCGTCCTGAGCGTTCCTGAGCAGGATGTTACCGCCGAGCGAATGACCCAACGCTATGTAGGGCGGCGGCAAAACCGGCATCACGATCTCGCGCAGGAAGAGTTCCAGGTCGCGATCGTACTCCGTGAAGGCGCCGACGTGGCCCTTGCGGGGATTGGCGAGCAGCCGCTCGGAACCGCCCTGCCCGCGCAGATCGGCAATCGCCACGGCGAAACCACGTCGCCGCAAGTCGGCGATGACCTCGAAGTACTTCTCGATGTATTCGCCGCGCCCGGGCACGACCACGACTGTCCCGCGCTCTGGCCCACGAGTCGGCTGCCACATTGCCGTGCGCAATCTGGCGCCGTCGAATCCCTCAATCAGCCGAACGCTGGCGCCGCTCGGCACGGGATTGATGGAAAGGGCCACCAAGTCGGAGCGCATCTATAAACCTCCCTCAGCACGATGCCGCGACGCCTGCGAGCTTAACGATTCAACGGTTCAAAATCGCCATCTGAAAAGCTCTTGAAACGAACAGTCGGCCACCCACTTCTCAGGCGTGGCTGCCGCATAGCGGGGCCGCACCAAAGCACTGCCGGCCCGGATCACCGCGCGGTTCCCACATGTCGCTTCTCAGGAGGATATGTCATGCGACACACCGATTTTTCCCCGTTTTATCGTTCGGCGATTGGCTTCGACCGTCTGTTCCAGATGCTGGATCAGGCGAGCGGTTTCGATGCCGATTCGGGCTATCCGCCCTACAATATCGAGCGGACGGGCGAAAACGCCTACCGCATCACGCTTGCAGTCGCCGGGTTCGCGCCCGGTGAGCTCAAGATCGAAGTCAAAGAGCAGACGCTCACGGTCTCGGGCGAGAAGGCGGCCGACACAAGCGAGCGGACCTTCCTGCATCGTGGCATCGCCGCGCGTGCCTTCGAGCGCCGCTATCAACTCGCCGATCACGTGGACGTCACCGGCGCAAAATTCGAGAACGGCCTGCTTCACATCGATCTTGTGCGCAACGTTCCAGAGAGCAAGAAACCGCGCAGTATTACCATCACGGCCGACGGCGAGCCCAAGCAGATCGAGGCCAACCCGGCCTAATCGGGCAAGACTTTCATAGTCCGTATGCGTCCGGGCGGCCGCCGTAAGGAGGCCGCCCGTATGCGTTGAGCTCGTTCAAAGCGGGCAATTTTGTTTCTCAAAGCGGCGTCTGGACTTGGCAGAAGCTCCATCCGGGCCGCGCTCGTGTTACCGCTTGTGCCGCTCTTTCAAATCTGTAGAATTCAAGATAGGTCAACATTGCTGTCCTTTATTGGGGACGCTCTAAACGCGCCGCCGGGATTGCCCGACCTTGCAAATTTCCCGTTCGGCTTGGCGCGTACGGTGCGTGGGAGAGATGACGTGTTGGAACTTGACGTGAGCCGCAGCCGCAGCCGCCGTTCAGAGGGCACCGGCAAGCCGGCAGACGCGGCCGCCTGGGGCGGTCTGCGAAAACACCGCTAGCGGCCTGTGTACCGGGCAATGGCCGCGATCCGGCACCTGCCGGCATTCCGAATTGACTAAATCACTGCGCGCCCCAAAGGGCCTTCCGAGGCGAAGACATGAGCGAAGGTTATCTGCCCCCCCTTGAAGACGAAATCGACCCGTCGGACGTGAATGCTCGCGTAGCCGCGCAGGGCCTTTTCGATCCCGCGCTGGAGCGCGACGCGTGCGGCGTTGGCTTCATCGCGAGCCTCAAGGGCCACAAGTCGCATCGCATCGTCGAAGACGCCCTCCAGATCCTCCACAATCTGGAACATCGTGGTGCAGTCGGGGCGGACCCGTTGTCCGGCGATGGTGCCGGCGTACTCATTCAGATCCCGCACGAGTTCCTGGCCGAAGAAGTGAAATCACTCGGCTTCGATCTGCCGAAACCGGGACACTATGCGGTTGGTCACGTCTTCATGCCGCAGGATGAGCGCCTGCGCGCTCACTGCGAGCGCGTCTGGGCGCGCTGCCTCAAGGACGAAGGTCTGAAGCTTCTCGGTTGGCGCTCGGTACCTGTCGACAATTCATGTCTTTCGGACATGGTGCGTGGCGTCGAGCCGGTGCACCGCCAAGTCTTCGTAGGCCGACCCAAGTCGCTTGCCACCCAAGACGATTTCGAGCGCAAGCTCTACATCGTGCGGAAAGTGGTCTCGAACGCGATCCACAATGCCTACAAGGAGCGCGACATCGGCCACTACACGGTGTGCCTGTCGTCGCGCACGCTCGTCTACAAGGGCATGTTCCTGTCGTTCCAGGTCAAGGCCTACTACCTCGATCTGTCGGACCCGCGTCTGACGTCAGCGCTTGCGCTCGTTCACCAGCGCTTCTCGACCAACACGTTCCCGTCGTGGAAGCTTGCGCACCCCTACCGCATGGT